>NZ_JBMDKA010000032.1:0-71457 GCF_057809475.1 Flavobacterium sp. FG19
GAAGTGCTTCTGCATCCGCTTTCGCTTTAGCATCTGCTGCTAATTTCGCCTGACGTGCTTCTTCTGCTTGTTTTACTTTTAAGGCTTCCGCATCTGCTTTCGCTTTGGCTTCTGCAGCCAGTCTTGCCTGAAGTGCTTCTGCATCCGCTTTCGCTTTAGCATCTGCTGCTAATTTCGCCTGACGGTCCTCTTCTTCAGCTTTCACTTTAGCCTCTTCAGCCTGTTTAACTTTAAGGGCCTCAGCATCCGCCTTCGCTTTAGCATCAGCAGCTAATTTCGCCTGAAGTGCTTCTGCATCCGCTTTTGCTTTAGCTTCAGCATCTAATTTCGCCTGAGCCTCTGCTGCAGCTTTGGCTTTAGCTTCTTCGGCTTGTTTTATTTTTAATGCTTCCGCATCTGCTTTCGCTTTCGCTTCGGCCGCAATAATTGCTTGTCTTGCTTCAGCATCCGCTTTCGCTTTGGCATCTGCGGCTAATTTTTCTTTTAATGCAGCCTCAGCAGCCAATTTTTCTTTTAATGCCGCTGCCGCTTTTGCTTTATTAGCAGCGTCAATAGCCGCTTTAGTTTTGGCTTCAGATGCCGCTTTGGCTTTGGCTTCTGCTGCCAGTCGTGCCTGAAGTGCATCAGAATCAGCTTTGGCTTTAGCATCAGCCGCCAATATAGATTCCATATCTGCTGCTTCGGCTTTGGCTTTAGCATCGGCTTTACGTTTAGCCTCAGCTGCATCTGCTTTGGCTTTGGCATCTGCCACTAATTTTAATCTTGCCGCTTCTGCGTCAGCTTTCGCTTTTTCTGCAGCCGCCAATCTTGCCTGTCTTGCGGCTTCTGCATCGGCTTTTACTTTATCTGCAGCAGCAAGTCTTGCTTTTTCAGCAGCCTCAGCGTCTGCTTTTGCTTTCTCTGCTGCTAACTGAGCTTGTGTTTTTTGCGGAGCTGGTGCCGGTACTGCAGCAGCTTCCTGTTTCGCTTTTGCTTCTGCGTCGGCTTTGGCTTTGGCATCAGCTGCCAATTGTATTCTTAACGCTTCTGCATCTGCTTTTGCTTTGGCATCGGCCGCTAATTGCGCTTGTGTTTTTTGTGCTGCAGATGCTGCTGGTTTGTTTGCAGCTGCCTGAGCTCTGGCCGCTGCTGCTGCATCTACTCTGGCTTTGTTGTCTGCCGCTAGTTTTATTCTGCGTGCTTCTGCATCAGCTCTTGCTTTATCAGCGGCTAATTGAGCCTGCGTTTTTTTCTGTTCTGCAACTGCACGGTTGGCAGTAGCTGTTTGTGCTCTCACAGCAGCTGCGGCATCGGCTTTCGCTTTGGCTTCCGCTGCTAATTTTATTTTAAGGGCCTCGGCATCTGCTTTAGCTTTATTGTCTGCTTCCAGTTTTGCTTTCGCTGCAGCTTCTGCATCGGCTTTCGTTTTTTCTGCTGCTGCCAATCTTGCCTGTTTTGCTTCAGCATCGGCTTTTGCTTTTGCTTCGGCTGCCAGTCTCGCCTTTTCAGTTCCGTCAACTCTCGTAACTTGTGTTGCCGCTGATTTTGGCTTTGCCGGTACAGGTTTTGGTTTTGACGGATCAATTAATGATCCTTCCTCTTCATCTCCGTAATAATAATTTCTATTTTTAAACTTATAGGCAATTGCAAATTCATGAGAACCTCCCATGTTCGTAAAATTGCCCATCCCTCTTTCATAATTGTATTCAATGGCAATACTTGGTGAAATATTTACACCTAAACCTGCCGAAATTCCATATAAAGTATTGTATCCGGCCTGTGCCCACACTCCCTGCTGTAAAGCCAGCATAGCAAGTCCTGAAATAACTGTTTTATCTTTTTTTACTTCTGTTTTAACAATTCCCGAAAATTTACTTCTGTCAAAGAAACCATAGGTATCAATATACCCGGTATACATAGCATGCAGTTCAATAGCTCTTTCCGGATCTTCTTTTACCATTCCCGAACCAAAATTGTAAAGCACCAAATTGTTAATCGATAATCCAAAATCAAGAAAAGCAGTACCGTAATTAATTCCCGGATTTACCGTAAGCAGTGTATTGGAAGGATAATCCCCGTTTAAAATTGAAGGATCATCAGAGATTATTTTTCCTTTGTCCAGTCCGCTTTGATAAGCTCCTACATTCAAACCAAAAGTTAAATTACTGTCTTCCTGCAGTACAATGTTATGAGCAAAATTAACCACTCCGCCAAATACAGTCATTAGACCATAATTTTGTTGAAATAAGCCTACTGCGAAAGCTTCATTCTCTCTGAATCGGCCTGAATATCCGGCTAAATAAGTCTGTGGTGCATTATCAAACTGAATCCATTGTCTTTTGTTATAAAAACTGGCATAAGGATTTGATTCACGAACAAAACTAAAAGTCGGGTTAATTAAGTATCTGTTAAACTTTAACGAATTTCTGATAGGTAATGAAAACGAAACAACTCCATTCTCATTTTGATCCTGAGAATAGAGTACACTTGAAAAACCGTAAAATAAAGTTATGAATAGTAAAATTTTCTTCATATTATTTAATCACAGTTATTGATCCTTTTTTTTCACCTGTGTCGGATTGAATGACATAGTAATAAACTGGATTTACATTTTTAAAATCTTTGATAAAAGAATTAAGTTCAGGATCATAATTACTGCCCACATCATCAAACATAACGTCTCCGTTTGAACTTAAAATTATCAGTTTGGTTGATGCCGTTTTATAGGCATCCGGAATATTCCAATAAGGGTAATTACCGCTTAATTTTACAATATTCGGTATAACTGTGGTTACTGCATCGGTTTCTGATGTTACTCTGAAAGTAAACTCTTTAGAAGCAACACAACCAGATTCCTGAGAAACGATTACTTTATAAAGTCCTCTTACAGCAACTTCGTAAGTGTCGCCATTTGCACCTTGTATAGCTATGTTATTTAAAAACCATTCGAATTTTGGTGCTCCGGCATCTGTTGTAACTGATACACTTAGTTTTTCACCTTCTTTAAGTTCATAGCTGTCCGGTGCGTCAATACTTGCGTTAAAACTATTGGCTTTTAAATCTATTGATCCTGAAGCTGTACAACCTCCAAAATCAACCTCAACACTATAAACTCCGGACTCCGCTGCAGTAATACTGCGGGTTGAAGCCCCTGCAATTACTTCACCGTCTTTTTTCCAGATATAACTGTTTCCTGCCGTTGCTGTTAAAACAGTTCCGGCTGCATCGCTGGCACAAAACGGATTTCCTAAACTTGAAGAAACTGAAACAGCCGAACCGCCGCTTACAGAAGAAACCGTTACACGGTTAGAACTAAAGTTTTCATCTAAACATCCTCCGTAATCAATTTGTACATAATAAACCCCTGCAGCATTAGCCGTTAACGTTGTACCGCTTTGTCCTGCAACGACAACATCATCTTTGAACCATTTGTATTTCAAATTTGGATAATTTGCCGGTGATGACGGATGATCTGCCGGAGTAGGATTGTCTATAGAAAGTGTGAAATTCCCTCCTGCACAAAAAGTAGCTGTACCATTTCTGTTATTGATATAAAAAGACTCCACAAAAGTTCTGTAATATACCGGAAAACTGGTTACGTTTTGAGAATTTCTAAACTTTGTACTGTAGACTGGAGTAGCGGTAACACTCTTAATACGCAGACTATGCGTATCAGATCCTGTTATGTTCGTTGGAATAGCAAACTTAATCGTCTGCTGCTGTAAAGCTGCATTATCGGTTACCGAAATTTTTGTAGTAGCTACCGGAGATGTAAAGTTTCCTGCATCATCTGAAAGTTCTACTTCGAAAGATGTACCTGCAGGAAAATCTACATAACTAAAGGTTGCATTGTATTCATTAAAAGGCTGCCCATCAACAATAAGTCCGGCGCAAATTCTAGGAAAACCTAATTGCTGGGGAACAATTGTCTGGGCATAGGTATTCGATTTAGTACCCAATAAAATACTAAACAAAATAAAAACTTTAAAAAAAGATAAAGTAGTTTTTTGAATCATATAGTGCGGGTTCTTGCTAAGTCGATACGCTCAAAAAACAAGATATCAATGAATGTTTCTGAAAAATCATATTTATAGTTCTCAATAATATCTTTTGCAAGAATAGAGGTTGAACCAATTAATACGTTTTCTTCACAATCTGATGACTGATTATCCTTCTCAGCGGCCATAGTAAGGCTGTCCTTGGGGGTGGACAGCCCTACTATTAACTGATTAGAATTATCTAATTTGCCGATGTTGTCAGCTGATTCGTTCTTTTGATTTGTCTCAATTACAGAAGCCGGTTTACACTCAGACACAACAGAAACAGTAGGTGTTTCTGAAGCCGATTGTGCATAAAGACTTAACGAAATAGGAGAAACCAAAAATATTATATATACAAAATATTTTTTCGTTGCTAGAGCCATTATTTTGATCTTTATTTAGTCCTTTAAAGACGAAACATAAATTGTGTCTGGGGACTTTATTAATAAAATTTACGCTAAAATAAAAATCGAAATTATTTATCTATTACCGCTTGAAGCTGTGATTTTTCCTAACTGTAATCTGTAGTCTGGTTTTTTAGGGTTAAAAATATCAATGAATGTTTCTTTGTTATCACTTTGTGAGTAAACGTTAAAGAAAACACTGTTTCCATACCAGCTCTCTAAATCTTCGTTGTTTGAATTGTATTCAGTAAAGATGTTTCCTTTACATAAGTTGAAATACATTTCCTCAAATTTGATTTTTTTAAGGTTGGCATCATTGATTTCTGTTTTGCTGTCCAACAATACCGCAGGGTTAAATCCTGAGATCACACTTCTTTTCATTTCAAGTGAAGCGTTTTCAGCAATGTATACGGCTTCTTTTACTAAACCAGCCTGAATATCTGCATTGATATTTTCACTGTCGTTAAGCATTGTAATATTGGAAGCCACAACTAAAGTTTGTTTTTTAGTAAAGTCTGTTTCGCTCTTTTTCTCGTATGATTTCACTTCCATACAACGAGATCCGTCTTTTGTACTGGAGAAATAAGAAGATCTTACTGCTAAAGAGTTATAGAAACGACATTGTACACCTTGTGTAAATTTGTAGTCATCATTGATTGATTTATAAGAAACAAATTTTGTAGCGTTTACATCGCCTCCTAAGAAACCAAATGAATCACCACCAGCGTAGCTTACCATGATATTCTCAAGGATGGTTTTGTTTCCAACACCAGCCAGTGTTAAACCGTTGAAAGTATCAACTCCTTTTACTTTTTTACCGGCAAACTCGATTCTAACGAATCTTAAGATACCAGAATTTGAAGCAACATTGTCACCTCCGTAAGTAGTTAATGACGGGTCAAGGTCCATGTTGTAAGAACCAACATTTCCGAACTTGTTAATTGGGGCATCTCCAAGAACTACAATTCCACCCCAGTCTCCAGCTTTTTTCTGACTGCGGTTTGAAGTAAACACAATTGGATCCGTTTCTAAACCGTCTGCAATAAGCTGTGCTCCTTTTGTAATTACCAATGCTCCTTTTGTTTCAAAATCACCAATAATCAAAGTTCCCGGCTCAATTGTTAAAACTGCATTGTTAGTAACATAAACGTTACCTTGCAAAACATAAATATTCCTTTTAAGCAATTTGGTATTAACAGAAATGTTTCCTGCTAAAATTTGATTTGCTTCTCCATACTCTACTTTGTTAGGCTTGAATTCGGTCCAGTTATTCAACCAGTTTGTATAGCCCATAATTCCTTTCTCTTGTTGAGCACTCATACTTGTTACTGTCAAAAGAACGCAGATCATTTGAGTAATTTTTTTCATGATAAAGGTGTGTATTAGGTTAATAATAAATTTGGGTATGCGTAAATGCAAAAACTCATCTCGAATTTTCTAATAAAATTTCAGAATAAACGAGAACGAGTTGTTGTTGTTTTCTTTTTAAAAATGTTTACCTGCTTTCGCATTTACGTAAACACCTCTAAAAAGGTTTTAAAATATTTTTCTAAATATTACATTTCATTCAATTCATTGAACTCATGTAATGATTTTAATGTGTTTTCGTAAAATAAAATAGCGGCAATCAAATTCCCTTTATCAGAGTAAGGCATCATTTTTCTCTGAAACTCTACTGTAGTATCCAGGAAAGTAGAGGTACCAACTGCCTGAGCATCTAAGATTTTTTTGTGATCACTATCGTCCGGAATACCTAAGTCCGCCATCGTAACACCCGGTTTAGTAACCAAAGCAATGTAAGGAAGAGTTTTTACTAATACTTTAATTCGTTCGATGTACAATTCCAAAAGTTCCCCTTTCTGCATACCACTCAATTCTTTTTGATCGTGATATTTACGAATAAGAGCTGTTGTACTAATAATACTTCTTGGAGCGTTTTTTGCCTGAGCAGAAACTGCTGCAGTTGTCATGATAAAAAATGCACTAAATAAAATAATTTTCCCTTTCATAAATTCTGAATTATATAATTGGTTGTTGATGAAAACAAAAATATAGAAATTAACTTAAATTGCAACTTTATTGATTTTTTTTTTCAAAAAAAAAGCTTAAAAAAACCTTAAAAACCAGTGTTATGTCGAGAAAATGTGCGTTTTAACGAGCTTTTTGTTAAATTTGTTAAAGCAGGAACCGTAGGATATTCGCCATAAAAAAAGAGCTTTTTTTGACAGTAAATAGCCAAAAAAAACGTACGTTTATCGTTTTCAGCAAAAAAATATTAACAAAAAAGTCTTGATATATGCTGAGACGGAATAATTTATTAACAAAATCCGGTTAATAGAGATCATTATTTTTTAGCAAAAATCAATCATCTTCCTTTAAATAAAATGCTGCAGATAATCTTTTAATCTAAAGTTTTTGACTCGCCCATTTTCTTCTATCTTTGTCTCATGCAATTTTCTCAAATTTTAGGTCAGGATTATATCAAGAGCCATTTAATAAAAAGTGCTTCTTCCGGTCGAATTCCGCATGCACAATTATTCATCGGACCCGAAGGAAGCGGTACATTAATTACAGCAATTGCCTATGCGCAATATATCCTGTGCAGTAATACCGGTAATGAAAATGAAAACGGAAATGATTCCTGTAATTTGAAATTTCAGAATATATCACATCCGGATCTGCATTTTATTTATCCTACCGTAACCACCGAAGACGTAAAAACCAAACCCAAAAGTTTAGACTTTATTCAGGACTGGCGAACCTTTATCCAGGAAATGCCTTACGGAGGTTTGTTTGACTGGTACAAAATACTGGGTGTTCAGAACAAACAGGGAGAAATAAGAGTTGAAGATGCACAGGAAGTTTTAAAGTCGCTTTCGCTCAAGTCTTACGAAGGAGGTTATAAAATCATGATTATCTGGATGGCAGATAAAATGAACATTGCCGCTTCGAATAAACTTTTAAAACTGCTTGAAGAACCTTCAGATAAAACCATTTTTATACTAATTTCTGAAAATGAAGAAGACATTATCCAAACCATCCGTTCGCGCTGTCAGGTAATCCATTTCAACGGACTTCCCGAAAAAGTAATTGCCGAAGCTTTGGTTTCAAGAGAAAATATTGATTCTAATTCTGCCAAAAAATTAGCCCATCAGGCCCAGGGTAATTTTAATAAAGCCCTGCATTTGTTAAAAGAAGACGACTCCGAATATCCTTTTGAACAATGGTTTGTTAATTGGGTCCGGGCCGCTTTTCGGGCAAAAGGAAACGCAGCCGCTATTCAGGATTTAATTGCCTGGAGCGAAGAAATTGCAGGACTTGGACGTGAAAGCCAGAAGAAATTTATTCAGTTTTGTATCGAAATGTTCAGACAGGCCCTTATGCTAAATTATCAGGCACCAGATCTGGTTTATATCGAACCTAAAGTGGATAAATTTAAACTCGAAAATTTTGCTCCTTTTGTAAACGGTAATAACATACATGAAATTTTCAAAGAACTTTCAGATGCGATGTATCATATTGAAAGAAATGGTAATGCCAAAATAATCCTGACTGATTTGTCTATCAAACTAACTCGTTTAATTCATAAAAAATAGTCTTCAAAATGAATAATATAGCTTCTGTTTTACTGCTTGCTTTTTTAGCTTTAACATTTTTACAATCAGGTTACGAGAAAATATTTTACTGGAAAGACAATGTTACCTGGCTTAAAGAACATTTTGCCAAAACACCATTAAAAAACCAGGTACCGCTGGCTTTACTGCATTTATTAATTTTAGAATTAATTTCGGGAATTTTAAGTGTTGTGGGAGCCATACAATTGCTAACCAACAGCGGTCGTGAATATGGTTTTTATGCCGGAATTTTTTCCTGTATCTCTTTGTTAATGATGCTTTTTGGCCAGCGATTAGCCAAAGATTACGATGGGGCGAGAACCATCGTTATTTACTTTATACCTGCTGTAATGGCAGTTTACTGGTTGAACTAAAACAACCGCAATTATTTAAATTTTCACATTAAAAAAATGAATCCAAAACATCCATCAGAATCCCTGACAATATTAACTGACTTAGTTTTACCGAGCGAAACTAATCCTTTAAACAATCTCTTCGGCGGTGAATTACTGGCCCGAATGGATCGTGCAGCAAGTATTGCGGCACGCAGACATTCACGCCGGATTGTAGTGACAGCTTCTGTAAATCATGTTGCTTTTAACAGAGCCATTTCGCTGGGAAGCGTAGTTACTGTTGAAGCAAAAGTTTCACGATCTTTCAAAAGTTCTATGGAAGTTTTCATAGATGTCTGGGTAGAAGACCGTGAATCCGGAAACCGAACCAAAGCCAACGAGGCTATTTACACTTTTGTTGCCGTAGATGATACCGGAAGACCTGTTGAAGTCCCGCCGATTGTACCGGAAACCGAACTTGAAATTCAGCGTTTCGACGCTGCTTTACGCCGTAAACAGCTAAGTTTACTACTGGCCGGGAAAATAAAACCCGCTGATGCCACAGAATTAAAGGCGTTGTTTTTGTAAACACATTTTGTGACAATTTGGAACAATTGGAAACAATGAAACTTCAAAAAAAGAAGTAATTTTACAAATTACAAAACTGACCTGTAGATTTAAGAAAGAATTTTCTTAATTTTATCCGGAAAGACCAAATAAAAATTTAGATAATTTAAGAAAAATATGAGTTCAGACAAAGAAGCCAAATTAAAAGCGTTACAGTTAACACTGGATAAACTTGACAAAACCTACGGAAAAGGAACCGTAATGAAAATGGGCGACAGAGCCATTGTGGAGGTAGAAACCATTTCTTCAGGTTCACTTGGCGTTGATTTAGCTCTTGGAGTAAACGGATATCCAAAAGGAAGAATTATTGAAATATACGGACCTGAATCATCTGGTAAGACGACATTAACTTTACATGCCATTGCTGAAGCTCAAAAAGCCGGCGGAATTGCAGCCTTTATTGATGCCGAACATGCTTTTGACAGAAACTATGCCGAAAAATTAAACGTTGATATTGAAAACCTGATTATCTCACAGCCGGATAATGGGGAACAGGCACTGGAAATTGCCGAGAACCTGATTCGCTCAGGAGCTATCGATATTGTGGTTATTGACTCGGTAGCCGCTTTAACGCCAAAAAGCGAAATTGAAGGCGAAATGGGAGATTCAAAAATGGGTCTTCATGCACGTTTAATGTCTCAGGCTTTAAGAAAATTAACCGGAACTATTAGTAAAACAAACTGTACGGTATTCTTTATCAACCAGCTGCGTGAAAAAATTGGTGTTATGTTTGGTAATCCTGAAACTACTACCGGTGGTAATGCATTAAAATTCTATGCTTCTGTACGTTTGGATATTCGCCGTTCTGCACAAATTAAAGATGGTGAAAATGTAATTGGAAACAGAACCAAAGTTAAAATTGTTAAAAACAAAGTGGCACCTCCTTTTAAAACGGCCGAATTTGACATCATGTATGGAGAAGGAGTTTCTAAAACAGGTGAAATTCTGGATCTTGCTGTTGAATTTGATATCGTTAAAAAAGCCGGATCATGGTTCAGCTACGGCGATACCAAATTAGGTCAGGGACGTGATGCCGTTAAAGCTTTAATCAAAGATAATCCTGAATTAGCAGAAGAGCTGGAAGAAAAAATTAAAGCTCATATGAAAGAATTAGCTGATGCTTAGAATTAATTAAAAATATCAAAATCAGCACTTTATATATAAAACCGGAAGCCTTTTTCTTCCGGTTTTTTTATTTTAAAAAAAATATTTTTTTTAACGCAACCTTTTTAAAACTATTGCATCTATATAAATGACATAATGTTTTATTTAGTATTAGCCATAAATACTAGGCAGCATTTTTTTATAATAAATTTGGTTGGTTGATTCGATAAAAGTCCGTTAGTTTCCTGAGATACTAACGGGTTTTTATGATTCTTTTTTAAAATTTTAATGATCTGATATAACCTTTTATGTTTTTTCTGATCTAAGCTCTTATGTTGTTAACCTGAGTTTCTATAAACTCTTCATTATCAAAACATAATAGAAAGAATGAAACAAAAGAAAGAAGTACTGCCCATTAAAAACCGAAAAAAAGTGCGCCTGAAATTTAAAAAAATAATACGCTTTATATCAGAGAAAATCATTCACAGATAAGCTTTTGGAATATAAACGGGGGTTTTTAGTTCAAAAGGAAAACCCGGCGAAATTTAAAAATCGCCGGGTTTGTTATTTTAAGTCAGTTCTTTACCTTCTCTTCTGAAAATCCAGTAAACCAGTATAAATTAGATGTCTGACTTTATCTTTAAGTTCCTTTCTATGATCCGGTGTCAGTCCTTCAGTTGCTACAAAAGGCAGAATTTTTCCACGCATTTTACCCGGGCTTCCGCTTAAAAAAGTATACGAAAAACGTTCTTTATTATCAGCAAAAACAACAGGAACAATTGGAATCTGATGATCAATTGCCAGCCTGAAAGCGCCGTCCTTAAACTCATCCAGTAAAATAGATTCATCGTCCGGAACACCTCCTTCGGGAAAAATACAAATGCTTAATCCCTGATTTAAGCGATTCTGCGCTCTTTTAAAAACTTCATTTTTACTTTTAGATGAATTTCTGTCAACCAAAATACAGGTTCTTTTATAGAAAAAACCAAAGAGCGGAATTTTAACCAGTTCTTTTTTACCTACAAAAACAAAAGGATTTTTAATAATGGCCAGCATCAGCATGATATCGGTCATTGAAGTATGATTGGCCACAATCATATAACTTTTGCCCTTAATAAGCTTTTGTTCCTTCTTTATTTTATAATAAAAACCCATTCCAAAAAGGATAAATTTAGCCCAGATACGAGCCATTTTAAAGAAATATGGATATCCTTTCTCTGAGATAATAGAAATAAGCAGTAAGGGCAGCATAATTAATATTGGAACCGCCATTAAAACGTAAAACCAAATGCGCCAGATAATCCAAAAAGCAATTTTTAATAGTTTCATAGATTCAAATGTAAGAAAACCGAAATGAATTTTATAAAAGAATTTATATTCTAACAAACTTTGCGAACTTTGCGGTTAAATTAAAAATAAACTTTGCGAACTTTGCGGTTACAATTAAACCTGCAATATTTGCGGCTACGAAAAAAAACAGAATGGCAAAAATACTTACTGGTGTTCAGAGTACTGGAACGCCGCATTTAGGAAATCTATTGGGAGCTATCATTCCTGCAATTGAGTTATCGAATAATCCGGAAAACGAATCCTTTTTGTTTATTGCTGATTTACATTCGATTACGCAAATTAAAGATGGTAAAACATTAAGAGAAAATACCTTTAGTGTGGCAGCAGCGTGGCTGGCTTTTGGACTCGATATTGACCGTGTTACTTTTTACAGACAGTCAGATGTAGTTCAAACTACTCAACTAACCTGGTATTTAAGCTGTTTTTTTCCGTTTCAGCGTTTAACTTTAGCACATTCTTTTAAAGATAAAGCAGATCGTTTAGATGATGTAAACGCCGGACTTTTTACTTATCCGATGTTAATGGCTGCTGATATTCTGCTTTATGATGCCGAATTTGTTCCGGTAGGAAAAGACCAGTTACAGCACCTGGAAATTACCCGTGATGTAGCGTCAAGGTTTAATCATCAAATGGGGGAAACTTTTGTCCTTCCCGAAGCTAAAATTCAGGAAGACAGCATGCTGATCCCGGGAACAAATGGCGGTAAAATGAGTAAATCTGCCAATAATTATATCAATATTTTCCTGGATGATAAAGCTTTACGCAAACAAATCATGAGTATTGAAACCGACAGTACGCCTCTTGAAGCTCCAAAAAATCCGGACACCTGCAACGCTTTTGCAATCTATTCGCTGTTAGCTGATGAAATACAAACTGCCGAAATGAGAGCAAATTATCTCGCAGGTAATTATGGTTACGGCCATGCGAAACAGGCTATATTTGAATTAATTACAGAAAAATTTAAAACACAGCGGGAAAAATACAACTACTATATCAACAATCTTGATGAAGTAGATACTTTGTTGAAAAAAGGTGCTGCAAAAGCTTCTATCGTTGCGGACGGAGTACTGGAAAGAGTTCGTGAAAAACTGGGTTTTGGTAAGTAAATCATGTTATTAATTGCGGTTTATGACTGTTGAAGAGGCTATAGAAGAACTTTTATATCAGAGCAGCGGACATCAGGACATTTACAATAAAAGGTGGGAGAATGGCTTTCTGGGTCAGTTAAGGCCTTTCAAAAGTGTTTTGCATGAGGAGAATTATCATTTGATTATGAAGGCTTTAAAAACACTTGCTCCGGAAATGGAAAAAGATTTTATCGACCGAAGAATCATTAGTTCAGTTTGGGCAATATGTCATTTAGCCCGGGCATGGGCTGTATATCCTGAAGGTATGCTGCAGAGTAATAAACTCATCAAACAGGAACAGATCACCCAAATTGAGGAATGGATAGACGATATCTCTTATGCCGCCTTATGCCTTCTTGACGGTGCCGGTGCAGAAGAAGCATTTTGGAATTATACAGAAGAATAAGCATTCCATTTGAAAATACTATTTTAAAAGGCCTTCTTAACGAAGGTCTTTTTTTTAGATAACTAATTTATAATTTAATATAAGATTTTACTCGTTAAAATTATAAATATAAAATTTGATTCTCTCTATAAATACTCAGCTTATACGGAGAATCTATCTTTATATTTTTCATAATTGCTTTTATAGCTTCTGCCAATCGGTAAAGAATACGTATCAATAATCAATTCATTTGTTCCATAAGCAGTTACGGCCTTTAAATTAACCAAAAATGATCTGTGAATACGTACGAAATCAAATGAGCTTAAATCCTCTTCCAGGTCACTTATTCTAAACTTACCAATTACTGACTTTCCTTCTTTTAAAACAGCTTTAATATCATTTCCCTGGCTTTCTATAAACAAAATGTTACTAAGAGCAATTTTATACTGGAATCCGCCAGATTTTAAAATAATAAATTCCTCTTCACTACTAAGTTTTTCATTTCTCAAGATTCTCTCAACTGCCTTAAAAAAACGTTCAAAAGTAATGGGCTTCAAAATATAATCAACCGCTTCAAGTTCAAATCCTTCTACAGCAAATTCTCTGTAAGCTGTTGTAAAAATTGTTTTAGGTCGTATATTGAGTGATTTTAAAAAATCAATTCCATTCAAACTAGGCATCTCGATATCCAGAAAAATCAAATCGACCTTCAGCTGTTTTATGAGTTTATAAGCTTCTAAAGCATTCGCTGCTTTTCCAGCCAGGACTAAATCATCAATTTTAGAAATATGACTTTCTAAAAGCTGGACTGCCAATGGTTCATCATCGACTATGATACAATTTACCTTCATCTGCCGGCAGTATTAATTGAACTTTAAACTGATTGTCTTTATTTGTTACTAAAAATGTGCTTTTGTTTCCGTAAATAAGCCTTAACTGTTCCTGAATTAAGGGTAATCCCAAACCTGTTTTGACGTTTTCCCGTGGAACAAAAGAATTCTCGACCCTGAAAACCGTCTTTTCTGAATCTGTTTTTACAAAAATAGAAATGAAAACTTTACCTACATTGTTCTCACCGGCATGTTTAAACGCATTCTCTGTCAAAGTCAAAAACAAAAGAGGCGGAACCACATTGCAAGTATTTACTTCCTCAAGTATTTCAAGTTCCAAACGTGAGTCATACCTCAGCTTCTCAAGCTCCGCATAATCGTTTATAACTTTCATTTCTTCTTTTACTGAAATCAATCTATGCGCGGTTTTATATAAAATATAATCCAGAATGTTTGAAAGCCGGCTTATGGATTCTGAAGTTTTCTCAGAATCAAAAACAGACAATGCGTAAATGTTATTGAGTGTATTGAATAAGAAATGAGGATTCAGCTGCGTTTTAAGCGATTTTAATTCGAGTTCTGCCTTTTCTTTGAGTAATTGTACCGAAAATTGTTTTTCGTTTCTTAAATCGAACATAAATGCTACGGAAACAAAAACAAAAGAGGCTGTCACAATTGGAATCACATAATAACAGAACAAATAATCCAAATCTGTCAGAATACTTAACAAATCGTCCTGAGGTTCATCGCTAAAAAAAGGCTCGGCTCCGTAAATTGCAAACACTCTGTTTAAAACAGAAAACAAATAAATACCAGCAGTTAAAGAAACAACAAATAGAAAATAGTGCTTTTTATAAAATATCTTTTTTATTAAAATGAAATAAATGAAATTGGCACATAAGACCTGAAAAATCAAATGACACAAATCATACGGGAAATTCATCGAAAAAAGCGGCTGTCTGTATTCAGCATAGATTTTGGCTTCTCCGATTAAGAAAAACAAAAGCCAAAAATAAAACTGAAAAACAACATTCTGCCTCAAGTCATTGTTTAAGTTACTTTTTATCATAATCCAAAAATAAAAATTCAGACAGTACATTTCCCATTTTACTGACCAACAACCTAAATTGATGATGAACGACATAAAGTGCATTTTAAACACGCTGCTAAGTCATTCATAAATAAAAAACAGCTGTCTGAACACTTCATAAAAACGATCAAAAAAAGGTTTTACTTTCGCTGAAAAATATCTAAATGCATAACTCCTCACAAAAATTTGACGGTCTCGACCATTTACGAACTCTTGCTATTCTAATGGTTTTGCTTTACCACTATCGCATGTTTGGCCATCCTGAATGGATAGACACTTATGCCCGTTTTGGCTGGACTGGTGTTGATTTGTTTTTTGTGCTAAGCGGATTTCTCATTTCAAGAACGCTTTTTCAACAAATTAAATCAAACCACAAAATTGAAATACGGGAGTTTTATATAAAACGGTTTTTCAGGATTATACCTCCCTACACTTTAACACTGGTTCTATATTTTACTTTACCATTCTTCAGAGAAAAAGAAGCCTTACCCCCGCTATGGAAATTCATCACTTTTACTCAGAATATCGAACTTGATTTACTTAATTTCGGTACGTTTTCTCATGCCTGGTCACTCTGTATAGAAGAACAGTTTTATCTTGTTTTTCCTTTAATTCTCCTGGTTATTCTGAAATTTTACCGATTAAAAACTTTAAAATACTTTCTTCTGTTTCTGCTTTTTTCTACAATCATAGCAAAAATAATTTCATGGCAGGTATTTCTGGTTCCGAATTTAGAAACAGATACATTCTGGAAAATATGGTACACGAAAATTTATTATCCAACCTACACCAGACTAGATGGTTTAGTAATTGGAATCCTGATTGCTTACTTCTACGAATACTCTCCAAATTTTAAACGCTTTCTCAATAACTATGGTAATTTGATGCTGGTTCCCGGAATTTTAATACTTGCCTTTTCCTTTTGGATTTGTAACGAACAGACTTCCAAAACGGCATCGATATTGGGCTTTACACTTGTAGCAGCTGGTTTCGGTTTCATTGTAATGTCGGCCATTTCAGAATCTTCTTTTCTATACCGTACAAAATCCTTCTGGTCTGCTCAGCTTGCCTCAATTTCGTATTCGGTTTACCTCACCCATAAAGGTATAATACACATAACCCAAAATATTCTTGAAAGGGTAAATATTGAAAAAGACAGTCATATAAGTTTGATTATTAGCCTTGTATGCTGTATCATAACAGGTATTATTATAAAATACCTGATTGAAAAACCATCATCAGAAATTAAAAATAACTTTTTAGCAGCTAAAATCCAAAAATCATGAAAAAACTAAGTTTAATACTGTTTTTAGTAATCAATCTAAGTACTGTCCAGGCACAAAAAGAAACCAAAGACCAGCAGCAGATACACCTACTACTGAACACTTTTATGCAGAGTATTGTTAAGAAAGATTCTGCCGCCTTTAATAATTTGTTTTTCAAAGGGAATGTAAACTGGATAGGAGTCCTAAATGAAAAGAGTCATGCAGAGCGTCTTAAAAAAGAACCGCTTAATACAAAAAACTATTTTACAGATACTTATAGATCTTTTATAGCTTCCATTCTAAAAGATAAAAAAAGCGAAGAAAAATTTGAAAACATAAACATTCAAAATGACGATGCTATTGCGAGTTTAACTTTTGACTACAGCTTTTGGTCAGAAGATGTGATGACAAACTGGGGAAAAGAATACTGGCAGCTGGTAAAAGTTAATGGGGAATGGAAAATTTCCAGTGTTCTGTTTTCTGTTGAAATTTCAAAATACGATCCTAAAAGCTGAACTTAAATTTAAATAAAAGTACAGAATATCAATATTTTAAATAGCCTCAAACATTTTTCCAGGTAAGGGTCTTATAACACCTTTTAATTCCATATTCAACAGTATTCCCGAGATTCTAAAAACAGGGAAATCACATTCGATTGCAATAATATCCAGAAGTTCTTTTCCTTTTCTTAGCAAAAAATCGTAAACCTTTTGTTCATCCGGTTCCAATTCTATAAACAATTGTTTCTGAACTGTTTTGGGTTCTTTCTTAATATCCCAGTTTAAAACATAAATCAGGTCAGCTGCATTGCTGAGCAGACTGGCCTTCTGGGTTTTAATCAAATTATTACAGCCCTGACTGTATTTATCGGTAACTCTGCCGGGAACAGCAAAAACATCCCGATTGTAATCATTCGCTAAATTGGCTGTTATTAATGAACCACCTTTCTCTGCAGATTCTATTACAATCGTAGCTTCACTTATTCCGGCCACAATACGATTTCGGCGTACAAAATTCTCTTTATCAGGACTGGATGTACTCCAAAATTCCGTAATGAAACCGCCATTCTCTTCCATTTTTACCATATATTTTTTATGCGATCTCGGATACACCTGATTCAGACCATGTGCTAAAACACCAATGGTCTGCAGATTATGTTCCATGGCCAGCTGATGGGCCACAATATCTACTCCATAAGCAAAACCACTAACTATAACCGGATCCAGCGGCGCTATATCTTCAATAAGTTTCCGGCAGAAATCTGTGCCGTAAGAAGTAATCTGCCGTGTGCCGACAATACTGATCACTTTCCGGTCCTGTAAATTGATATTGCCTCCTGAAAAAAGCAAAACAGGTGCATCAAAGCAATGTTTTAAACGTTCGGGATAACTTTTGTCCTGAAAAAAGGAAACAGCAACCCTGTTCTTTCTTATAAAATCAAGCTCTGCTTCTGCTTTATTAAAAACTGTTTTGTCCTTCAGATTCTTTAATAAAACGGTACCAATTCCGTCAATTCCTGCCAGCTGATTCACTTTTGAATTAAAAACGGATTCGGCTGTTCCGCAATGATTCAGGAGTTTCTTAGCTATAACATCACCTACTCCTTCCACTTTCATTAAGGCTAATAAATAAAACAAATCCTGATCTGATCTCATATTAAAAAATATTATGTAAAATAGAAAGAAAAAGCAATTCGAAAACAGTCTGCAAATATGCTAAAAACAATGTAAATTCCTAATAAAAAATTACATTTTTAGCAAAATACATTTATCTAAGATGATAACTTAAAGCTTAAACACCTGTATTTTAACTATATGTAAAATTTTATGAATTGTTAATAAAAATTGTGAATAAAATTTTGATAACTATATGCATTACCTAACTTTGCTGATATGAAAATTGAAACTTACATAGCACAGTTATTATATCGTTATCAGTGTGTAACGGTTCCAGGGTTTGGAGCATTTTTAACCGAAATTCAGTCAGCTCAGCTGAATGAAAGCAGTAATTCGTTTTTTCCGCCCAAAAAGACAGTTTTTTTTAACAGCCGCCTGAAAAACAATGACGGACTGCTGGCAAACCATATTGCCCAGTCTGAAAACATTTCATACGGTACTGCCGTAAATGCGATTGCTTTTGAAGTACAGAACTGGAGACAAACACTGGAAGAAAATGGTGCTATAAGTCTCAAAAATATTGGAGATCTTCGTCTTAACTACGAAAACAACATTGTTTTTACTCCAAATGATCAGATTAATTATCTAACGACTTCTTTCGGATTGAGTCCGTTTGTTTCGCCATTAGTTAAAAAGGAAATCTTTGAGAAAACCATCGAAAAACTTTCAGAAAAAGAACCAGTTTCCTTATATGAAAAAGAAGAAAACAGATCTTCAAAACCATGGCTGAAATATGCTGCCATTTTTGTTTTGGGACTTGGCATTACAGGAAGTATAGGATATCCGTTATATCAAAATCAAATCGATGTACAGACTCTGGTAGTAGAGGGAAATGTACAGAAAAAAGTTCAGAATAAAATTCAGGAAGCCACTTTCGTTATTCAAAATCCGCTTCCTGCTGTAACCATGGATGTTGATTCTGCGAAAGTAGAAACAGCCGAAGAAAAAGTAATGCCTTATCATATTATGGCCGGTGCTTTCCGAAGCGAGGCAAATGCCAGAAAAGCTTATAACCAGTTAATCAAAGATGGTTATAAAGCCCGAATGCTGGGAGAAAATAAACATGGCCTTTTTCCTGTTTTATATGGCAGTTATGCTACTATGTCTGAAGCAGAAAAAGCACAAAAAGAAATTCAAAAAGGAGAAAACCCGGATGCCTGGATTCTCGTTGAAAACCTTTAAAAAAAAAATCCTATTCCCTGCCGAATAGGATTTTTTTTGTCTTATTCTGTTATTTTAAAATATTCTACAGGTCCTCTCTGCGGCCAGCATCAATTAATTTAGTTTTTAACTAAACTAAAACAATGATGAATACAACAAAAGCCTTATTAATTCTGTTATTCTTACTGAAGTCATCGTTCTTTTTTGCCCAGCAGACTGCTCAGGAAGAAAAAAAACAGGAATCTGAAATTAAACTGAGATTATCCGAAAATCACAGGTTTCTGGATGATAAAATTTCTGAATTAAAAAATCTTCTCAAAGAAACTGAAAGACAGAAAAAGGAGTTTGAAACCAAAAAGAAAAACCTGCTTACATCAGAACATAATCTAAAAAAGACAAAAGAGAAAATCAGTGATCTGGAGCTTGCCAATCAAAAAATTGAAAACAAAATAACGACCACTTCTGTTTCCGAAGAAGAAATTCAAAAACAAAAGCTTAAAACTAAGCAAAACGAGGTAGATATTCAAAAACTAAAAATAATGCAGATTTCGCAGCAAAAAGAGCTTGAAAAAGCACTTTCTGATATCTAATAGAAAAACAAAAAACGCTATTCAGGCTCTGATTAGCGTTTTTGTTTACCGTGGAACAATAACAGCATCCTGGAAAAGAATTTCTCTGCCCTTTTCATAAATCTTTAAAGTGGCGGGAGGTGCATCTGAGGTTCCAAGAACAATGATATAACACTCATACACATAATTTCCGTTCTTAAACTCAAATTTACTGTTGCCTCCGCTCCCTTCCGGAATCCATTTACCGTTAGAAATTATTAAATCCGGTTTTTCATTCATTGCCTTTTTCAAAGACCAGGAAGCATATCGGCAATTTTGATTTCCCAAATCATCAATCCTGATTCTAAATTTGGAGGTTTCTAACACAAAAAGCGGTTCTTTAAAATTAGCTATGCTGGAATGCAGTTTCTTTTTCTGAGAAGCGATCAGTTTTGCTTTAAGCGTATTCTCAAAAGCAGATTGGTAATTTATAGTTTTTAGCTTCCCGTCAGTATCAAGCCAAATTGTTCCGTTATTGAGCATAATACCCCGCCAGCCCATTTCTGACCAGTCCTTTGCAGGGTTTGAAGAGACAATTTCTTTCTTTAAACCGGCATCAAAAATATCAGAATATCTCTTTACAAATTCTTCTTTATTTTTAACTGAAGGAATAGGATTATCTCTTCTTAACGGATAAGAAATTATTTTTGCAACTGACTCTTTATCTTCTTTTTTAACGTTGTTGATAAAAGTTTGAATAAACTTTTGATATTCTTTTTTAAGCTCCTGCCCCCGACACATTTTTGACAGAAAGAACAGCTAATACAATGTATATGAACTTTTTCATATTTTCTATTTTACATAATGTTTTTATAACTACTTCTAAAAATTAGATTATTACAACAAGTTACAAAATCTTCTCCGCGTCGCATAAAAAAAGTCTAAAATCAGTTAATACTTGCCTTGAACATTTTCAATTCATCCCATGTAAATTCTTCTCCGTATTTTTCTTTTAACGGACTTAAGGATTCCTCATCATAAAACTCAAATGCTTCACGAAGAGCAAGAATTTTATCATAAGGCAGTACATCTGAAATGTCTATTTTTTTTGCCTGAATTAGTTTTACCAGATGCGATTCTACTGTCTGTACAGTAAGTTTTCTGATGCGTGCAATATCTTCAATTGAATTTTTGGCCAGCCAGAGTTCATGAGTTTCTTCCACAGTAGTCTTTTTTTGGCCTTTTTCGGCTGTTTTATCCACTTTTTTAGACGAATAACGTACAACAGTCTCTTCAACCTGAAACATGTCTGTATTCGCCATTTTATGTTCTTCTCTTATTTTAGAAATTTTATCTGTTTTATAATTTTTGATTGCCGGCGATGTTAAACTTTCTTTGCTGATTGTTTCACGGGAAACCACAATATCTACAAGCAGTCTGGCTTTCATCAAACGTAAAACAGCTTTGGTCTGCAAATCGTCCAGCAGAGATAACTCTTCGTAAAATTCTTTTACTTTTTTAAATTTCTGAATTTCAGCCATTTTATTTAAAATATCCAAAACCAATCTGTCCATTGGTTTAAAAAAGTAATCATAAGCCGCCGCTACTCTTTCCTGCACAAACTTTAAATCTACCGTTTCTCTGCTGAAAATTTTATTGAGCTGCTGAATAAATTTCTGCGAAGGATCTGTCAATGCTTCAATGGTATCCATACGCTTATGCGCCCAGGCTGAGTGTTTTGATTTCTCTGAACCGGCGGCATTCTCATTGTAACTAAAACGATGATTTCGCCATTCCTGTGCTAAGTCTGCCCAGTTAAAACTGTCTATCAGATACTTATGAATAAAATTCTTAGTTTCGAAATGCAGCGAATTTTTCAAATCGTTCTCTGTTGCTTTGTTTAAAGCATAATCCATTACATCCTGATCGTTAGAAAGCCCGTTCATCTGCATCTTAGAAAGTAAAATAAGCCCTTTTAAGGACGTTAAACGAGAAAGTGCTACATAGGCCTGCCCCGGAAGAAAAACCTGCGACACATCAAGCGCCGCTTTCTCAAAAGTTAAACCCTGGCTTTTATGCACGGTAATTGCCCAAGCCAGCTTAACAGGATAATGGGCAAACGTTCCCAAAACCTCCTCTTCTATTTCTTTTGTTAGTTCGTTTACTTTGTAACGGATATTTTTCCATTCATACTTTTCTACTTCAATAGTTTTGTTTTCTTCCGGAAAATGAACAAAAATTTCCTGATCTGAAAGTGATTTTACGACCCCCATTTTTCCGTTAAAATAGCGTTTCTCAAAAGACAGGTCATTCTTTACAAACATTACTTGTGCTCCTACTTTGAGTTTCAGGTTTTCTTCTACCGGAAATATTTTTTCAGGAAAATCACCCACTACAAATGGCTGATAAGCAAATTCATTTCCGGCTAAATCACTAATCGCCTGTTCATTGATTGTATCGGCTTTAGCGTTATGTGTAGTCAGGGTTATATAACCCGGATTGTTCTTTAAATCAAAATCGGGCTGTACATACTGGTTTAAAACTTCAATATCTTCCTTTGTGATCTGATTATTACGGAGATTATTTAAAACCGAAATAAAAACATCATCACTTTGACGATAAATTTTGGATAATTCAATATACAAAGGCGGATTCTGCTGAATTACATGCGAATGAAAGAAAAATTTTCCTTTGTAATAATTACGCAATACACGCCATTCCTCATCACGAATTACCGGAGGAAGCTGCAGTAAATCACCAATGAAAAGTACCTGAACACCGCCAAAAGCCTGTGTATTTCTTCGAACAGTCTGCATCATAAAATCGATAGCATCCATCAGGTCTGCCCTGAGCATACTGACTTCGTCAATAATCAGGAGTTCCATATTACGGATCACATTTCGCTTTACATTGTTCATTTTGAAATGCCTGCGCAGGGAATCTTTGTTTTCAAATTTCACTGTTTCTGTAAACTGTGAGCTTTCCTGATACGTAGGTAAAAAAGCAGAAAATGGCAGTTGAAACATAGAATGAATAGTCACCCCTCCGGCATTTAAAGCCGCAATTCCCGTAGGTGCCACCACTACCGTATTTTTATGTGTAGTAGCAATAATTTCGCGCAATAAAGTCGTTTTTCCTGTACCCGCTTTGCCAGTCAGGAAAATCGATTTTTGTGTTTGATTTATAAATTGTAAAGTATAAGCAGCTGCTTCGGAAACATTTTGCATTGGGCAGGTATTAAACGTCAAAAATATGGCCTTTTCATAAAAGAAAAAAACCTAAATCCTGGTGTGGATTTAGGTTTTTCAATTTTAGTTTTAGTTAGTTTGGTAGTTTTTATTTTTTAGCTTCTTCTGTTTTTGCAGGAGCTTTTTCTTCTTTTGGAGATGATTTATACTTCTCATTCAAAGCTTTAGTAACTTCTTTTGTAATGTCGTACTTATCTTCAGCGTATAATACAGTAGCTGCATCACCCGTTCCGTAGATATAAGAATAACCGTTTTTCTTACCGTATTCTTTGATGAATTTTTTAACTCCGCTTACAAGAGAATCCATTTCTACACCGCTCTCTTGTTGTAATTGCTGAGATAATGCCTGCTGAGCATAACCTAACTGCTGCTCTCTTTTTTGCAATTCAGCTCCTCTCTGCTGTGCCCATTGCTGGCCATTTGCCTGTGCCTGGCTTTGAAAATTAGCTGCATCCTGCTTGAAACGATTAATTTCAGCCTGTAATTGTCTTCCTTTTTCTTCTGCCTGAGCTTTGTATTTAGCCTCAAGGTCTTTTGCTTCAGTATACTCTTTCATCAAAACTGAAGTATCTATGTAAGCTGTTTTTACTTCCTTAACTTCCGTTGCTTTATTACACGAAACAACTAAAATTGAAAGTGCGATAATTGCTAATGCTTTTTTCATTTTCTAAATTTCTATTTTTTTATTGTATGAAAGACAAAAATATAAAAAAATAAATAGCACCAACATAAAGTTTAAAAAATGCTATAATTTTATGATATTACTATTCTTTATGGATAAAAATAAAATCATAAAATATCATTATTAAAAACGACTTTCACAGCGTTTGTTTAAGCCGTTTTATTAAAAAAGAGAACACAAACCCTCGTCTCTCTTAAGAAAGCGTCTTAAATGCACTTATTTTACGTTTTAGTAGTTTTTTAAAACCTAAATCTGCCCCAAAAACTTTTCTTGCGTTTTAGATTGAAATTTGATCAAAAAAAAGAGGACTTTAGCCCAAATAACTGTTCATTTTTTAAATTCAGCCTTTTTTCTTTTTTTATCCTGAAGGATTTTAAATTTTCATTTTAGTGAACAAAAACTAAAAAGCAAAAACCTGTTTTTTTTATTCGGCAGGATTTAAAATTTTAAAATCTAAAAAAATGAAGAAAAAATCCAAAAACAGCAGTAATTTCAAGGTATTAATTTTCTTTATGGATACAAAAAAAGCTATAAAATATCACTATTAAAAATGACTTTCATAGCTTAAATTAGAGCTGTTTTCTCAACAAAGACAACACAAACCCTCAACTCAGTCAAAAAAACGTCTTAAATGCGCTTATTTTGCGTTTTGGTTGTTTTTCAGCACATAAATGTGAGAGGAATACTCTTTAGTACCGGATGCTTTCAAATTTGATTTTAAACCAATAAAAAATGCGCGGATAAAATTCATTTTTCCTGTTTTATATTTTTCAGAAAGAAGACTCACATAATATGAATCAAATTTCATTGGAAGCACTTTTTCTAATTTCATATCTACTTTTTCGAAAAGTGATTTTATCGCTTTTTTCGAAAAATGCCAAAAGTGAATTGGTACGTCAAAAGCGGCCCAAAATTCCCCGTAATGTTTTGCGTCGAATGATTTGAAATTTGGAACCGCAACAATTAATGTTCCAGTTGGTTTTAAAAGACGCTTCAATTCTTGTATTTGGAATTCTAAATTTGGAACGTGTTCCAAAACATGCCACATCGTAATTACGTCAAAAGAATTATTTTCCAGCTGACTGATTTCTTCAACAAATGAAATTCCTTTTTGCTTTGCAATATTTTTTGCCCGATCACTTGGTTCAACTCCAATTACATTCCAGCCATCATTTTTTGCCGTCAATAAAAAATCACCCGTTCCGGCTCCAATGTCTAAAATTTTTCCTTTTTGGGATTGTTCCCTATTAATTAAATTCAGTTTATTTTTTAAAGCGATGCCTTTTACAAAATGATAGGCTTTTTCAAAAACAGAACGTTTGTTATCAGTATGCGAAATATAATCTTCGCTTTCGTAATATCTTCCTAAATTTTCTAAATCCGGCTGCGGAGAAGTAATCAGCATATCCAGATTTTCATCATAGTATAAATCGAAAATTTCTTTTGAAACAGAATGGTCTTTTACAGTAAGAAAATGTTTTTTGTTTAAAACGTCCATTTTTAAATTCTAGTTATTTTTTGGTTTAATTGTATAACAAATCCTAAAAACGAAAATCTTCATTTTTAGGATTTCTATTTTTAATTCTTAATTCGTCCAACTTATTATGACGGTCTGAATTATTTCACTTTCAATTCTGGTATCTGAAAAAATTTCAAAACCATTTTTGATCTAAAACAATAAAGGGGATTTGTATTTTTTGCCGTTTTGTTTTTTACCATTTTCATGATCAATACCCCATTCATTCAAAACATTAAAATTGTTATTCATTTCTTATAATAAAAAAGTTTCATAACCTTTTACTTCAAATGAATTATCCATCATAAATCAGAACATAGTTTCTTACTTTCTAAAAAAAGTAAATATCCAGCCTTTCATTTTTTTATCCCGCAATAAAGAGATGTTTTAGATATATTCAACTTTCTAAATACATTTCAAAATCCTAAAAAAAATTTCAGAACTTAATTATAACGAATATTCATTATTGCGAAGCTGCCAGATATTCTTCTTTTCAATTTCATACAAAATGCTTTTCTGTACAATCTTCATAATTTCAGAAATGGTTTCACGTGGAACATTTTTAGCATTCAGTCGCAATTTTCATTTTTCATTTACTGCATACTTTAAACTGCGACTGCATACTTTATTATCTTCCCATATAAATCAAAAGCACGGAAATATCACTCGGTGATACCCCGCTGATTCTTGATGCCTGCGAAATGGTGACCGGTCGAATTTTGCTCAATTTTTGTTTAGCTTCAATCGACATTGATTTAATTTTATTGTAATCGAAATTCTCCGGAATTTTCACTTCTTCTAAACGATTTAGTTTATCCGCATTATTTCTTTCCTTTTCGATATATCCGGAATATTTAACCTGAATTACGGCTTGCTCAACAATTTCTTCATCAAGATTGTTTTCTTTGATATACGAATCCACTTTTTCGAATTTCAGCATATCCTCCAATTCAATTTGCGGACGAGAAAAAACTTTGAACATTTTATCTCCTTGCGAAATTGGTGCCGATTCTTTTGCTTCCAAAATTGGATTTGTCTCTGCAACCGTAACACTCGTCTCTCTAAAAAACGAAACCATCTTTTCAGACTCGTTTAATTTATGTTCCATTCTTCGCATTCGATCTTCAGAAGCTAAACCAATTTCGTATGACATTGGTGTCAATCTGAAATCGGCATTATCTTGTCGCAACAATGTTCTATACTCTGCTCTTGAGGTAAACATACGATAAGGCTCTTCTGTTCCTTTCGTAATTAAGTCGTCAATCAAAACTCCAATATAAGCTTCATCACGTTTTAAAATCAACGGCGCTTTTTCGTGCACTTTTAAATGCGCATTTATTCCGGCCATCAAACCTTGCGAAGCGGCTTCTTCATATCCTGTCGTTCCATTAATCTGTCCGGCAAAATATAACCCTTCAACTAACTTTGTTTCCAAAGTATGTTTCAATTGTGTCGGCGGAAAATAGTCATATTCGATCGCATAACCTGGACGAAGAAATTTCACATTCTCAAAACCGGCAACTGTACGCAACGCTTTAAATTGAATATCCTCTGGAAGCGAAGTTGAAAATCCGTTTACATACACTTCACAAGTTTTCCATCCTTCTGGCTCAACAAAAAGCTGGTGACGCTCTTTATCTGCAAAACGATTTATTTTATCTTCAATCGACGGGCAGTATCTCGGACCTAAACTTTTTATTCTTCCATTGAACATTGGCGAACGATCAAAACCAGATCTCAAAATATCATGAACATCCAAACTTGTGTACGTCATATGACAAGAACGTTGATGCGTTAACGGAACCGTTAAATCCGAATAAGAAAACTTATCCGGTTTTGCATCTCCTTTTTCTTCGTTCATTTTCGAATAATCCAAAGAACGACCATCAACTCGCGGTGGCGTTCCTGTTTTCATTCTTCCAGCTTCGAAACCTGCTTTCACCAAATCTTCGGTAATTCCGGTCGCGGCACTTTCGCCCGCTCTTCCTCCACCGAATTGTTTTTCTCCAATATGAATCAATCCATTCAAAAAAGTTCCGTTTGTCAATACAACCGATTTGGAACGAATTTCAACTCCAAGTGAAGTTCTGATTCCTTTTATCTTTCCGTTCTCGATAATCAGACCTTTTACCATCTCCTGGTAAAAATCTAAATTTGGAGTTCCCTCCAACATCAATCTCCATTCTTCAGCAAAACGCATTCGGTCACTTTGAACTCTTGGCGACCACATTGCAGGTCCTTTTGATTTGTTCAGCATCTTGAACTGAATTGCAGTCCGATCTGAAACAATTCCCGAGTAACCTCCAAGTGCATCGATCTCACGAACAATTTGTCCTTTTGCAATTCCTCCCATTGCAGGATTGCAAGACATCTGGGCTATGTTCTGCAAACTCATTGTAACCAACAAAGTTTTGGATCCCAAATTTGCGGCCGCTGCCGCGGCTTCAGATCCAGCATGACCAGCACCCACTACAATAACATCGTATTCTTCTAAAAACATTTGTTTTACTATTCTCTGCAAACCGTTTAAGGCGGTTCTCAGAATTAACTTTTATTTTCTTTTGTTCCACGTGGAACGAATAATTTAAATTCTTAATTTTAAAAATTTCAAATTCCAAATTTGATATAACTTATGTTTCACGTGGAACACAATATATCTGTCAGGTTTCAAATCTGTATACAAACGTTTCACGTGGAACATATATATTACACCAGAAATAAATCTAAACTTTAAATCAAATCAAATCTATAATCGTTCCACGTGAAACAATTTACTTAATCAATTAATCTTTTAAAATCTCTCTTTTAAAACTTTTAAAACGTTTCACGTGGAACATAACTTTAAATTCGAAAAATTTAAAATTTTTAAATTATATATCGTTCCACGTGGAACGATATAAATAAATCTATTATTTCTCTTTTTAAATGTTTAACGTGAAACATGTTCTTTATATAGTAAAAATAAAACGTTTCACGTGGAACATAATTATATTCTTTTTAGATGTTTAATTACTGTTCCACGTGAAACATCGCAATCTTTTCATCTTCTTTCGAACGCATCAGTTCTGCATCTGCATCACTTTTATCTTTGTATCCACAGTAATGTAATATACCGTGAGCAAGTACACGTTTCAATTCTTCTTTAAAAGAAACATTAAAATCTTTCGCGTTATCCTCTACTCTTTCAACAGAAATAAAAATATCTCCGCTGATTTCGTTACCAACTGTATAATCAAAACTGATAATATCTGTTAGTGTATCGTGGTTTAAATATTCTACATTAATTTTATGAAGATATTCATCATCACAAAAAATATAATTTATTTCTCCTTCATTTTTCTTTTCAGAAACAATAACAGCACTCAGCCAATCTGAAAAAGTCTGCTCATTGTCTAAAGAAAATTCGGTTTCGTAATTAAAGTTTATCATTTTGTATTAAAATATTCTTGAACCTTTTGATTAAAATTCGAGCGCAAAGGTAGCGATTGTCTATTTAAAATTTCTACACTATTTAAATAATCAGTTAATGAGCTTGGTAGAGCATTCGAGCGATTAGAAAATTCTGTTTTGTTTGTTTCAGATTGACGCTTCGTATCCTGACCTTGTTCCTGAACAGCATTATTCAATTTTAATAATTCCTGCTGAATATTTAAAATCCTCTGCAGGTTCTCGTTCTTAAATCCTTTATTCAAAATCTGCTTTTCTGAAGCTTTCATCTGTTCAATTGCATTTCTTCCCTGAGCATCTAATCCTTTTTTGGCTAACTCTTTTTGTAAAGCTTCACGAAGTTTGACCTGCTCTTTATAAATCTCCATTATCTTTTCTGCATTTCCTTCTCCATCTTCACCATCATTTCCATCCTTGTCTTTTCCTCCTTCTTTATTTCCTTGTCCATTTTTACCCTGACCATTCTTACCATCTTTTCCATTTCCTTCTTTTCCTTTTGAACCCTGCTGACCTTCTTTTCCTTCTCCACTTTTACCTTGTTGTCCACTTCCCGGTTTATCACCCGGTTTCATTCCTTCTTTCATTTTATCTGCCAGACCTTTTTGTTTTTGAATAATATCTGGTAATTGCATTCCTTGTCCGTCTCCTGGTTTTGGTTTTCCTGATCCTGGTTTAGACATTTGCATTTGCATATTATTTAAAAGATCACTTAAAAAGTCAGCTAATTTATTTGCAGATGAAACAGCATACTGCTGATGCGAAACTCCTTTTGGAATCTGAACATCGGTTAAAACTTCAATTGCTTTATCCATATTATATTGTACGTTCCCAATTTCTTTAGTTACATCTTCAGCAATTTTTGGATTTCGAAGTGACATTGCAAAGAGACTATCATCAATATGTCTGAACTGTTGTTTTAAATTCTGTTGAATTTTGATGTTCTTTGTGAAAGCAGAAGAACCCAGTTTCATAGATCTAAACTGTTTCATAACCTCTTCTTCAGATAATGAAAATGCTAAAAGGTTATCCAGAATCTGGCGAAGCATTGCTACATCTTCTTCTAATTGATCCTGTTCGCCGCCTTCCATACTTGACTGCATCTGTTCAGCCATAGACTTCATTTTTTTTGAGGCACTTTTTTGTTTCTGCTTAGCTGAAGAAGTATTCTTTTTATTCAGTTCTTCAGAAGCTTTATTCAAATCATCTTCTACCTCTTTTTCTTTTGAAGCATCTTTCGGAATATCCATTGGAGATTTCAAACTATTGTTTTCTTCTTTCAAATCTTTAAGATCTTCCTGAATCTTATCAAATGATTTATTGATTTCGTCCTGCTTCTCTTTGGTATTTTCACTGTCTTTATTAGAAAGCTGTTCTTGTTTTTCAGCCAGCTTATTTAGTTTTTCAGCAACCTGATTCGCTTTCTTTTCTACATAGAAACGCTTGGTTAACTCAACTAATTGTTCTAAATTACGAGATTGGTTTTTACTGATTTGTTTGAATTTTTCCATCTTATCAAACAGTTCATCGCTGTTTAATTTATCGTTTAAGTTCTTTAATTCATCCATCAGTTTTTGATTCTTCTCTAAATCTTTCTCGGCATTGTCTAAACGCTTTTGTAAATCTTCAGCCGTTTTATCTTTCTTATCGGTATTGTATTTATCTAAATTCTTATTCATTTTTTCAGCAAACTGCTTCATCATTTCATCTTGTTGTTTCTGACGTTTGATAAAATCATTTACCTTCTGCTGATCTTTGAACTCCAAATTGTCTTTTTCTTTTCCGGTGTTTTTTAGTTTATCCATTTCAGAAAATTGTTTTTCCTGATTCTTTAATGATTTAGATAAACTATTAATATTAGCATTTTGCTGTTGCAATTCTGCATCCTGAATTTCATCTGTTGTAGAAACACGATCTGAAAATGTAGATGATTTTGTACTCTTAAATCCATGCAACGCATCGTTATCAAAAACTTCAAAATAGTATTCATATGATACTCCTTCTTCTACAGCAAGGTTACTCGGGAAGTTAAAAACGAACTGATCAAACACAGCCTGCTTTATCGGAATAGTTCCGCGTTTAGCAGTCTGAGGTTTGCCATGTTCGTAATACACTATCTGTAATTTTGATAAACCATAGTCATCACCAAGTCTTCCCAGAACATAATTCTTATCTAATTTTAAACTATCCGGAGCCGGAGAAACTGTGATCGTTGGATGCTGATCTTTGATAACAGACAACTGATAATCTAATTTTTCGTAGTTTTTAACTTTATTGTTAGAAGTCAAAATTTGATATTCTGTATTCTGACTGACACTCTTTACTAACTTAAATTCATCATCTGATTTATTAAATTTCAATACAGAGTTTTCATCCTTCCATACAATTTCCTGAGTAGACCTGGTAGACATCTTCCAGGTTACAGTTGTGCCTTCTGGTACGATTGCATTTCCAGTTCCCTGAATTGTTTCTGATTTCTTTCTCAAATAAGATGGGAAATTCAAAACCATTTCAAAGTTGGCAATCGACGGAACTGTAATGACTTTTAATTCATATTCATTTGATGAAACTGAATTTCCTTCAAATGAAAACTGAACATCTGAAGTTGGTTTTTCAATCTTGAATTCAAACTTTCCTGCTTGAGAAGATTCCATAAAATAGCTTTCTTCACCAATATGAATCATAACATTCTCCGGAACAATATTTCCTTCTGTTTCTACTTTTACAATAAAATCTTTATTTTGTTCTGTCTGCAGATTGTCATTCAGTACTACAAATTTGAAAGGAGCCGGTGGTAAAAATGCAGAATTAAAATGCACTACTCTATTAAAACTCTGAGAAATTATACTGCTGTTTCCTGAAATAAAAAACACCGCAAATAATAAAACCGGAATTAAAGCCAGTGGTAAATACTTTTTATTTGATTTAAAATTGATCGCATTTCCAAACGGAATCGGCTGTAATGAATTGGCTTTTTGTTCTATTGAAGCCAGCATTAATTCAGAACTTTCAGCCGAATTTTCATTTGAAGAAAGCTGCAAAAAGTTCGTTAGTTTATCACTTACCTCTGTAAAATGATTTCCAATAATTGCGGAAGCCTGATTATAATCGATTCCTTTTTGAAGCTTGAACAACTTAAAAATTGGAAATAAGATGAATCGAAACAGCAGGAAAACTTCTACTGCAATAAATAACCAGAATAAAAGTGTTCTTCCTAAGGGTTTCAGCCAAAGAAAATATTCAATAAAAAGTGTAAATAAAAAATACAAAAGTCCAAAACCAATAAAAAGAAGTCCTCCTTTTATCAATTCGTTCATGTAATATTTCTTTATAAATCCTTCTAATTTCTGATATATTGCAGATGATGTTTTCAAAATAAAATCTCTTTTAATTATAACCCATAAAAGTAGTAATTATAAAGATTCAAATTCTAAAAAATTAAATTTCAAATTCCAATTATTCACTGCTGTTGGAATTTGGAATTTTAAAAAATTGGGATTTATCTAAAGTTGTATCTTTGCAGCAAAATTTTAAACAAATGTCAAAGCAAGTTCGGGTGCGTTTTGCACCAAGTCCAACAGGACCATTACATATTGGCGGCGTTCGTACTGCCTTATTTAATTATTTATTTGCAAAAAAACATAACGGTGTTTTTTATCTTAGAATTGAAGATACAGATCAAACGCGTTTTGTTCCTGGTGCAGAGGCTTACATCATGGAAGCTCTAGAATGGTTAGGAATTGCTCCTGAGGAAACAGTTGGAAAAAATGAAAAATTTGGTCCGTACAGACAAAGCGAACGTAAAGATTTGTACCAGCAATATGCAGATCAACTGATCAATTCTGGCTGGGCCTATTATGCTTTTGATACTCCTGAAGCTTTGGATGCACATAGAAAACAACACGAAGCTGAAGGAAAAACATTTATTTACAATCACCATAATCGTGAAAAGTTAGATACTTCTTTAGTAATTTCTGCTGAAGAAACTGCTAAAAGAATTGGTAATGGAGAACATTATGTAATTCGTTTTAAAACTCCCGTTGATGAAACTTTACATTTAAAAGATATTATTCGAGGTGATGTAAGATTTGAAACTAACCTGCTTGATGATAAAGTTTTATTTAAAAGTGACGGAATGCCAACGTATCATTTAGCTAATATTGTAGATGATCATTTAATGGAAACTTCACATGTAATTCGTGGTGAAGAATGGCTGCCATCGATGCCTCTTCACGTTTTATTATACAAAGCATTTGGCTGGGAAGCTCCGGAATTTGCTCACTTACCTTTGATTTTGAAACCAGTTGGAAATGGTAAATTATCAAAAAGAGATGGAGACAAAATGGGATTCCCGGTATTTCCATTAGAATGGAAAGCTGAAACTGGAATTTCATCCGGTTACAGAGAGAAAGGATTTTTCCCGGAAGCAGTTGTAAACTTCCTTGCTTTACTAGGATGGAATGATGGAACTGATAAAGAATTGTTTTCTTTAGAAGAACTAGCAGAAGCTTTTGACTTAAACCGAGTTCATAAAGCCGGAGCTAAATTTGATCCCGAGAAAAACAAATGGTTCAATCACCAATATTTAGTAAAACAAAATGATGCAGATTTAGCCAAAATCTTCTCTCCTATTTTAACAGAAAAAGGTATTGAGGTTTCTAAATATGATCTTACGAGAATCGTTTCTTCGATTAAAGAAAGAGCAAACTTTGTTTCTGAATTTTGGGATTTAACAGATTTCTTTTTTCAGGCTCCAGCAGCTTATGATGAAAAAGCAAGTAAAAACTGGAAGGAAGAAACTCCGGCTTTAATGCAGCAACTGAGTTCAGTTTTAGAAAGTATCGAAGATTTTACTTCTGCAAACATAGAAGCAATCGTGAAAGATTGGCTGACTAAAAATGAAATTGGAATGGGTAAAGTGATGCAGCCATTCCGCTTAAGTTTGGTTGGAGCTTTGAAAGGTCCTCACCTATTTGACATTGTTGAAATCATTGGAAAAGAGGAAACTATTTCGAGAATTGAAAAAGCAATTTCTACTTTATAAAAATATTTTACCATAAAGATATTTAAGGTAATTAAGCTTTACTAAATGGTAAAAAGTAAAACTTAAAAGTACATAAAGCTAAACTTAATTCTCTTGACAAGGTTTGACTTAATTAACTTAATACCTAAATGGTTCAAAAAATCAAACGCTAAGCAACATCTCTAAAATGTTCTTAGCGTTTTTTTAATATCTAATAATTTAAATTTAGAAGAATTTTCGTAATTTACCAAAATAATAAATATAAACTATATAACCATGAACGCAGCATTAATTATCATTTTAGTATTGGCATTCTTCATTTTCATGTCGTCTTTCTTTACTGTAAAACAACAGACTTCTGTCGTTATCGAAAGATTTGGAAAATTTCAGAGTGTGAGAAATTCAGGATTACAACTTAAAATTCCATTGGTCGACAGATTGGCCGGACGAGTAAATCTTAAAATCCAGCAGCTAGATGTTATCATTGAAACTAAAACAAGAGACAACGTTTTTATCAAAATGAAAGTTTCGGTTCAGTTTAAAGTAATCCAGGATAAAGTATACGAAGCTTTTTACAAACTGGAATATCCACACGATCAGATTACTTCTTATGTATTTGATGTGGTTCGTGCCGAGGTTCCAAAACTAAAACTGGATGACGTTTTTGAAAGAAAAGATGATATTGCCGTTGCTGTAAAACGTGAATTGAACGAAGCAATGTCAACTTACGGATATGATATCATCAATACTTTGGTTACTGATATTGATCCGGACATTCAGGTAAAAAATGCGATGAACAGAATCAACGCTGCTGACAGAGAAAAAACAGCTGCTGAATTTGAAGCAGAAAGTTCAAGAATTAGAATTGTTGCCAAAGCAAAAGCGGAAGCTGAAAGTAAACGTTTACAAGGACAAGGTATTGCAGATCAGCGTCGTGAAATTGCTAGAGGTCTTGTAGAAAGTGTTGAAGTCTTAAATAATGTGGGTATTAATTCTCAGGAAGCTTCTGCCCTGATTGTAGTTACACAGCATTATGATACTTTACAGGCAATTGGAGCTGATGCTAATTCTAATTTAATTTTATTACCTAATTCTCCACAAGCCGGAAGTGATATGCTGAATAATATGGTGGCTTCGTTTTCAGCATCCAACCAGGTTGGTGAAATGATGAAAAAACATAATAAAAAAGTTGAGAAACCTAAACCAATACAACCACAGTCTGGTTACGAAGATGACATTCAACCAGATGTTCAATAACAATTCTAAAATAAAAAAGAGGCTTAACTGCCTCTTTTTTTATTTATAAACCACCCAATTACATAAGGTAAAATGGATTGTAAAATACTAGTATAAGAATTTGAAAAGTAATCTGTATAAGATGAAACGAATCCGTTTACAATATTTTGTGGTGTTATACTTTCTTTAGTTCTCTGAAAACTCAAAACTAATTTCTGATAATTAATATCTTTTTCAAGTTTTAATATTTCTAAATCTCTGTCGATTTCAGCATAAGAGGAGTATTTTTTCTTTTCCATAATTCTTAATCATTAAAAAAAATATCTGAAAATTTTTCTAAAATAGGACCTTCGACAACCTTATCTTTTACAAAGAAAAGTAAAATAGTAAAGAAAAGATAGATCCCTCCTACTGCCAAAAATCCAAGAGCTGTACTTTCAAACAAAGATCCAAAAGCATAAGCTGCAGCAAAAGATCCAAAAAGTAAAACCATCGAAAAACATAATAAAATCAAAGTAAACTTAAAAATCAAAGTCGTTGATTTCATTGCTACTTTAAATCCCCAAAGTTTATAATAGGCTAAATGGCTATCAATATAAACCTTAGTTTGTTCCTGAATTTTTTCAGTGTTTTCTTTTAACTCTTCAAAAGCCATAATTAAAATGTTTAAATAAAAAAAGCACAAAACTGCTTTATAAAGATAAGCAGGTTATGTGCTTTTTACAATTCTTATTTTTGAAGTTTAGCGTTCTGAGCTTTTAAATCAGCTAATTTAGATTCTAAAAAAGTAATCACTTCTTCTGTTTTATAACTCATATTCGAAAGTAATTCATCATAGGTCCCATCCAAATTTTGCTTAGCATTTTTAAATTTCTCACGAAGAACTTCTGAACTTGCTTCGAAAGAATCCTGCAGATTATGTTTGGCATCATCGATTCCTTCTTTTATTTTAGCTCTTGTTTTTGATCCTTTATCGGGAGCAAATAAAATTCCCAGAGCTGCTCCTACTGCCGCACCGGCTAAGATCGCCGCAATTGTATTTGAATTATTTGACATAATATTCTTATTTAAGTGATTAATAAAGATACGTTTTTCTAGCAACTAAATAACTGATTAAAAATTATTTACCTAAAATTAATAGGTATAAGAAACTGCTTCATACTTACCATCCCCTTTTTCAACAATGCTTACAAAAGGATAACCATTTGAAGCTGATTTAGATTTGATTCTCATAGCAGTTTGTTTTTGATTGGCAATTGGCGGTTCCCCTTTTGTCCTTGTCGAGACACCTGTAAAACTAGCTGCCTGCTTCAGTCCTATTGTCTTTTCCTGAGGCAGAACAGTTACCATTTTGAAATCGTCTTTTGAATCTACTACTATTTTATCAGAAATTTTCTGAGTTGTTTTTGTTTGTTTGTTTGTAACCGATGAAACAGCATGTTTGCTAATTTTTACTTCTTCAGAACTTCCAACTGTCGAATAATAAATTAAACCATTTTCGTTTTTTATGAAATTAACATCAAGTTGTTCACCATTGTGTTTTGTAATTTGATGTGTTTGAGAAATTGCAACATTTGCAAATAACATCGCTAGCGTAAAATATAAAATTTTCATGATTATTAGATTTAAATTAAAAATGATCAGATCTGAAATTTTAAACTAAAGCTTCACACAAATTCAATGTTATGGAATTTTGTACATTATGATACAATTTGAAAAATACCTTTTACGCGAAATATTATCAAAATTACATCACAATAAAAATGAGAACATAAAATTGTCTTTTCAGGAAAACAATTTTGAAAATCTACTGTTATAAAAATTACGAGTTTTTAAAAACAGTAAAATCCAGTTTAGTTTCCATCACGGCAAATTTTAATTTTTCTTAAATCATCTCTGATTTCTGGTATTGAGTTAAAAATAGCAACTTTATAAACAATTGTGTGTTAACAAGCCGTTAAACTGACAAAAATAACAGCAAAAAGTTAAATAAAAGCTCCAAATAAACAATTATTTAAAAAATGAGTTATCTATCAACTAACTTTAAAAAATGCCTTAAAATCGATTTATGAAGGTTAAAATAAATCTATAAAAACTATTATTTTATAAATTACTATCAATTTTATAAATAATAATTAAAAACTTAGTTTTAAAAAATAGCAATCATGAATTTTTATATAATAAAAAGGTCAAAAATTGGAATGGAAAATACTTCAAATAAGAAAAAATACATTTTGAAACTTTAGTAGATAAAAAACAAAAATTGAGTAAAGATTTCTAGCGAACAAAAAATCATAAAAAAATTTTTTGACCATTTTCAAACATAATTTGATTCTTCTAATGGTAATTTTTTAATATATATATAAATGATATAATTAAAATAAAATATAAGTTTTACAAATAATAATTAAAAACAATTTTAAAAATAAAAAACATCATTATACTTTATATTAATACTTTATAATTTAAAAAAAGAGCTTAAAAAACAAAATAATTCAAATAAAGAGATTTAAAGAACTAATAATAAAAAAACGAATTAGTTATTCAGTAAATTTAAATTATTCCTTAAAATCAAAATATGAAAGTCACTTTTAATCTAATAAATTTATAACATTGTAAAAAACAATAATTTTTACAAATAATAAGAAAAATTAAATTAAATAATAAAAACTATTATTAAAATTTATATTATTAAGTTCCGATTAAAAAAATCTGTCTAAAAAAATACAAAAACTAAAATAAGTCGATTTAAAGAATAAAAAATAAAAATACGAAATAGTTATCCAATAATTTTAAATTATTACTTACAATCAAAATATGAAAGTCATTTACAATCTACTAAAATTATAATCTTAAAAATATAATAGATTTTATATATAATAAAAAAGCGCTTTTAAAAAGCGCTTTTCAATAGATTATAATGATTTTTTACTTTTTTACCATTTCAGATAAAATTTCAATTTCTCTCTCCGATGCATTTTTTGGAGGATTTGAATATAATTTCAAAATTTCATCATCAAATTGATTTTTGAAACTTTCACTTTCAATATCTCTTAAATTTAAAAGTGCTTTTGATCTTACATAAGTCGATTCACTTTTTAAAGACATTGAATATAATTTTTTAATATCATCTTCTTCAAAATCAGTTGATTTCCAGTTTGAATATTTCAAAATAAACTGAGAAAACAACAACGAAGCCTTATTATTGTTGATATTTTTCTTTAAAGAATTCTGTAATAAAGAGAAACTAGAAATATTTTTGATGTTCTCCCCTATTGCACTTTCAATTGCAATTCTTTCTGGTTTAGTCTCTACTTTAAAATATTTGTTGATATCTTTCAAAGAATTATTGATGCTGTTTTCTTCTTTTTTACCCTTTTCTTCCCAGGCATCTTTCAATCCAACTGTTTTGTTAAATACTAATTTTGAAGCAGTTGAGTCTTTATCAACAGTAAAATATCCTAAACGTTGAAACTGAAATTTATCTTCATTTTGAGCTGTTGCTAAACTTGGTTCAACATATCCAGTAACAATTTCTAATGAATTTGGATTTACAAAATCTAAGAAGTTTTTCTCTTTATAACTGTCCGGTGCCTCATCTGTAAACAAACGATCATACAAACGAACTTCTGCTTCCAACGCATGTTTGATAGAAACCCAATGTAATGTTCCAGATACTTTTCTTTGGCTTGCTTCTGTTCCGCTTCCACTTAAAGAATCGGTATCATAAGTTACATGAATTTCCGTAATATTTCCGTTTTCATCTTTTATAACCGATTCACCTTTAATGATATAAGCATTTTTAAGACGAACTTCTTTTCCTAAAGTTAAACGGAAAAATTTAGCTGGAGCTTCTTCTAAAAAGTCTTCTCTTTCAATGTATAATTCACGTGAAAAAGGCACTTTTCTGAAACCAGCACTTTCATCTTCCTGATTGTTTTCGGCTTCCAACCATTCTTCTTTTCCTTCTGGATAATTAGTAATAACCAGTTTTACAGGATCTAAAACAGCCATTACACGAGGTGCAATTTTGTTCAAATCTTCACGAATACAAAATTCCAAAACCGATACATTGATCAAATTATCACGTTTTGCAATACCAATTGTATTAGCAAAATTACGTAAAGAAGCAGCGGTATAACCACGTCTTCTTAACCCGGAAATTGTCGACATTCTAGGATCATCCCAACCGTTAACATGCTTTTCTTTAACTAGTTGCTGTAATTTTCTCTTACTAACAACAGTATGTGATAAGTTACGTCTGGCAAATTCTCTTTGTTTTGGACGCAGTTTATTATCATCAAAAATCTGATCTAAAAACCAATCGTATAATTCACGGTGAGGCAAGAATTCCAGTGTACAAAATGAGTGTGAAATTTGCTCTAAATAATCACTTTGTCCGTGTGCCCAATCGTACATTGGATATATTTTCCAGGCATCTCCGGTTCTATGGTGATGTTTGTGTAAAATTCTGTACATGATAGGATCACGCATCAACATGTTTGTTGATTTCATGTCAATTTTTGCACGAAGAATATGTGTACCAGCCTCAAATTCACCGTTTTTCATTCTTTCGAATAAATCTAAGTTTTCTTCAACAGAACGATTTCTGTAAGGACTGTCAGTTCCCGGAGTTGTTGGAGTTCCTTTTTGGATCGCCATTTCTTCAGAAGATTGACTGTCAACATAGGCTTTATCTTTTTTAATTAATAAAACGGCCCAATCGTATAATTGTTGGAAATAATCGGATGCATAACATTCTTCAGCCCAAGTATAACCAAGCCATTCCACATCTTTTTTAATAGCATCAACAAATTCCTGTTCTTCTTTTTCAGGGTTTGTATCATCAAAACGTAAATTCACAGGAGATTGATAATCAATTCCTAAACCAAAATTTAACGCAATAGAACTCGCGTGTCCAATGTGTAAATAACCATTTGGTTCTGGTGGAAAACGAAAGCGAAGTTTAGTATTTGAAAGACCTGATTTTACGTCTTCCTCTATGATTTGTTCAATAAAATTGAGTGATTTCTCTTCTGATGCCATTATTTTATAGTAATTTTAGCAAAGATAAAAAAGTTTATAGTTTATAGTTTATGGTTTATGGTTTTCTTTGGAAACTTACTGAAAACATGAAACGTTAAACTCAAAACCTTCAATTAATTTATTTAGTATTTTTGTAAAAATATTCAGAATTATGAGACAATTAACTGTTACAATTCCAGACGATTTCTACGAAACTTTTATTAGTTTTTTCAAACATGTTCCAGACGTTTCTATAGATGAAAATGTTGAGAATGAAATTCCATTGTGGCAGCAAGAAATGGTTTTGGAGCGTATGAAAAATGCTAAACCAGAGGATTTTATTGATGCAAATGCTGCTCTAGAAAATTTGAAAAAGAAATATGGTTTTTAAAGTTTTAATAGTAAAAAGAGCTGATTTAGAAATTGAAGAGGCTTTTGTATACTATGAAAATATTAGAAAAGGTTTGGGAGAAAAATTTATTGCAGACTACCAAGACCATTTGAAAACACTTTACAAATTTCCTCTTTTTGAGGAAAAATACAATGTTGTGCGTACTTTACCACTAAAGAAATTTCCTTATACTATTCACTTTACAGTTGATGAATTGGAAAAAACTGTTTCTATTCTAGCCGTAACCTGCAATTACCAAGATCCAAACACTACAAGAATAAAATTATAAAAATGGGAGTTATAAAACTGAAAAATATCCGCACTTTTTCTTACCACGGATGTTTAATTGAAGAAGGGAAAATTGGATCTGATTACACGGTAGATCTAAAGATTAAAACCAATTTACAGAAATCAGCAGAAACAGATCATCTTTTAGACACTGTTGACTACGTACATTTGAACAAAATTGTGACGGAAGAAATGGCAATTCGTTCCCATTTATTGGAACATGTAGCTAAAAGAATCAATATTCGAGTGCTTGAAGAAATCCAAACGGTAGAAAAAACGACAGTTTGGGTTTCTAAAATTAATCCGCCTATTGGTGGTGATGTTGAGTCAGTTACTATCAAAATGACGGAAATTAGGAAGTAATGTTTAAAATTAAAATCCTAAAATTTTAAAATAGTTAGTGTGAAACTTTTGAAATTTAAAGATTTTAGTTACTTTTGCCAACCGTTCAAGTAATGGCGTCGTGGCCGAGCGGCTAGGCTGGGCTCTGCAAAAGCTCCTACTCCGGTTCGAATCCGGACGATGCCTCTAAAAGAGATACAGAAATGTGTCTCTTTTTTTTATATCTAATTTTTATAAAAAATTAATTAAAATATATTAGTTCGAATCCGAACGATGCCTCAAAACTCTCACAACTATTTGAAGTTTTTTTATGTTTAATTTTTAGTAAAAATTAATTAAAAATATATCGGTTCGAATCCGGACGATGCCTCAAAACCTCTAAAGCAATTTAGAGTTTTTTTTTATGTTTAATTTTTAGTAAAAACTAGTTAAAAATATATTGGTTCGAATCTGGAAGATGCTTCAAAAAGAGATACAGAAATGTGTCTCTTTGTTTTATGTTTAATTTTTAGATTTAAGTAAAGAATTAAGCACAATATTGTCATTTCGAGGAACGAGAAATCTTCGCGAGAAGCTCTACAAAGATTGGATTATTGCAGCGGAGTTACTTGTGGAGATTTCTCGTTCCTCGAAATGACAAACTGTTGGTAACTTTGTCAAAGTTCTAAACGAACATTATCAACACAAAAAAACCTCTGAAATTCAGAGGTTTAATTTTATATTCTTGAGTTATTAACAACTACTTTTCTATCTTCTCAAAAGCATTTTTAACCATTTCCTTTTCTTTTGGAAACCATCCCTGAACCATTAAGGCAATTCCGAAAACCATTAGAACAATACTGATACCTTTTTTAATTTTTAGGATATTAGTTGGTGTCATTCTGGATTTTAATTGTTTGGCTAATACTATTTTAAGACAATCAACTAATAAGTAAGTAATAATTACAGCTGTAAAAAAAGTCATCATTCTTGGCGTTTTCATTTGTAATTTGGGTCCCACAGAAATAATAACTGCCAGCCAGAATCCTAAAACGCCAATGTTGATAACGTTCAATAAAAAGCCTTTTACAAATAAACTTCCGTAGTTTCTTTTGATAATGTCTCGGTCAATTTCTTCATCATTAATTTTTGCTTCTTTTTTTAATCTCACAAAGGAAATTATACCATAAGCCAGCATTATAATACCGCCAAAAATAAAGAGAGCGGGTTTGTCTTTCAAACTGGAAATCAGTCTGTAACTCCCTAAATAGGCAATGGCTATAAAGAATATATCTCCTAAAACTACTCCTAAATCAAAAACTATTGCAGCTCTGAATCCTTTTGTAATACTGGTTTCTAATAGTATAAAAAATACCGGACCTACCATAAAGCTTAGAAAAAGTCCCCATGGCAGTCCAGCCAGAATATCATTTATCATCAAAATACGACTTGTTATTTTACTTCTTCAATTTTACCTCCAAAAACTGTTTTCTGATTGATCTGCTTTGGTTTTCCATAAATGTAAATAGAGCCTCCTGCGCTCACTTTTGCATCGACAAGGGTCGAAGCATTAACATCTGCTTTTCCACCCGCAGAAACGCTTACTTTGGTCTGAGAAGTGGCTAATTTACTTCCAAGGAAGTAACCGCCGGCTCCTAAACTCGCATCAAGGTTATCAGCTTTACCTGTTGCCGTGATTTCTCCACCAGAAACTGAACTTACTTTGAGCTTATCAACATTCAAATCTACATTAATTTTTCCACCTTCTTGCGCACTCACCTTAAAAGAAGTCGCTTTCAGAGTTTCATTGCTGTTAACAGCAGCGCCTTCATTAACATCAATTAGTTCAATATGTTTATAATACAAAGTAACTTCAAGATCATTTCCGGAAAGAAGTTTTGGAAAGGGCATTCTTAGTTTTAAAACACCATTTTTATTAACAGCTTCCAGTTCTGCTTCTCTTGTTCCTTTTATAACAACCTTATTCTCTGACGACTGAACTAATTTTACACTTAATTTATCGTAAACTTTTACGGTATCAAAATCGCCTAATTCTTTGGTAACCTGACCAAAAGACATTTGTACAAATAAAATTGCTGCTCCAATAATTAGCTTTTTCATACTTTTATTTTTTTAATTAACACTTTATTCAGCTCTTCGTAAAAAATGAAAATCAAGTTGTTTTTTAACCAGATCCGCATTTTTTACTTTAACATATATTTCGTCTCCCAATTGCAAAATGCTGTTTGAAGTAGCTCCTACCAAAGCATATTGCTTTTCATCGAAAGTATAGTAATCCTCTTTTATTTCTCTGATTCTTACCATTCCTTCACATTTATTGGAAACGATTTCAACATAAATTCCCCATTCTGTGACACCGGAAATAACACCAAGAAACTCTTCATCCTGATGATCCTGCATGTATTTAATCTGCATGTACTTAATACTGTCACGTTCAGCATTAGTAGCTAAATTTTCCATATTAGAACAGTGCAGGCATTTTGTTTCATATTCTTCTTCATCTACAGAAGCTCCGCCATCCAGGTAATACTGCAGTAATCTATGCACCATAACATCCGGATAACGACGAATTGGCGACGTAAAATGACTGTAATAATCAAAAGCTAAACCATAATGACCAATATTCTCTGTTGAATACTTAGCTTTACTCATACTTCTGATGGCAAGTGTATCAATAAGATTCTGTTCTTTTTTTCCACTTACTTCTTCCATCAGAGTATTTATTGATTTAGCAATATCTCCTTTTGACCTGAAATCAATCTTATAACCAAATTTAGCAATTACAGTCTGCATCGCAATTAATTTGTCCTCATTTGGTTCATCGTGAATACGGTACACAAAGGTTTTCTTTTGTTTTCCAATATACTCTGCTACTTTTCTATTGGCCAGAAGCATAAATTCTTCAATCAAATGATTCGCATCTTTTGATATTTTGAAATATACTCCTTCTGGTTCTCCTTCAGCATCGAGATTGAATTTCACCTCCACTTTATCAAAAGAAATAGCACCTTGCTGCATTCTTTTCTTTCTTAAAATTTTTGCCAGCTCATCTAATTTTAAAGTTGCTTCTCTAATTTCATCTGAAACCACATACGATTCTCCGGTAATAGAAACATCAACGGGAATCGTATTATCTTTTGTTTCAATGATATATTGTGCTTCTTCGTAAGCAAAACGCTGATCAGAATAAATTACTGTTCTTCCAAACCATTGGTTAATAACCTGCGCTGTTGGAGAAACTTCAAATACGGCTGAAAAGGTAAATTTTTCTTCATTTGGACGAAGCGAACAGGCAAAGTTAGATAACACTTCAGGAAGCATTGGTACTACCCTGTCTACCAGATAAACCGAAGTAGCTCTTTGATACGCTTCATCATCCAGAATTGTTCCTTCTTCTAAATAATACGAAACATCCGCAATATGAACACCAATCTCATAATTTCCGTTTTCTAACTTTTTGAAAGACAATGCATCATCAAAATCCTTGGCATCTTTTGGATCTATCGTAAAAGTCAGTGTATTACGCATATCACGGCGTTTTGCAATCTCAGATTCCTGAATCGAAGTATCCAGCTTTTGTGCAAATACCTCTACTTCTATCGGAAACTCTGACGGCAGACCGTATTCAGCTAAAATAGCATGAATCTCAGTGTTATGTTCTCCGGGTTTTCCAAGTACGCGAATTACAGCGCCAAAAGGGCTATCAGCTCTTTTTGGCCAGTCTTCAATCTTTACTAAAACAACATCACCATTTTCTGCTTCACCAATTTTATCCTTAGGTATAAAAATATCCGTATACATTTTAGGATTGGCAGTTGAAACAAAAGCAAAATTTGGCTGCATATCAATTACACCTACAAACTCCGTTTTATCTCTTTCAAGAACTTCAATTACTTCACCTTCAGGTCTTTTTCCTTTTCTTCTGTTATAAACATAAACCTTTACTTTGTCTTTATCTAAAGCCCTGTTCAAATTATTAGTCGGAATAAAAACATCTTCTTCAAATTCATCACAAATAAAATATGCCGTTTTTCTGCTCGTCATATCTATCGTTCCTTCGTAATAATCCTGGCTGACCGCTTTAATTAAATACTTACCAGGTTCTGTTTCTATAATCTTCTTTTGAGAGGCCAGTATTTTCAGATCTTTTATGATCTGGTTTCTGCTTTTAGTATCATCAAGTTCAAGCTTTGCTCCTATCTGTTTGTAATTAAATGTTTTATTAGCATTCTGCGATAAAATTTTCAGTATTTTTCCAGAGAAATCCTTCTCTTTTTTTATCGGCTTTCTAATTTTCTTACCCATATATCTTTTCTTATAAGGTTTAAAATTACAAATAAGAAATCAGATAATACTTTTTAACAAATAGAATTATTAAAAATATAACTTTTCGTACATTTACAAAAAGACCAAAAATGGAAAGCTTTCAAACCATTGCCGTATTCAATTATCAGCACGAAACCGTGGTTCTCAAACACTTACTGGAACAAGAAGAAATTCCTCATTTTTTCGAAAACGAAATGACGCTCTCAGTCGTTCCATTATACTCAACGGCACTGGGCGGAATCAAACTCAAAGTACATCCGGAAGATTTCGAACAGGTTCAGCAAATTCTGGACAATCTCAACAATCCGCTTAAAATCGTCTGAAACAATCTCAAAATTAAATTTTACTTTCAATCAAAAGTTCAAAATTCAAATTTTTTCATTTTCAACTTTTTTAGTTTTCAACATATATTAAATACAATAAAAAAGATTTTTAAAAATTTAAAAAAAATTTGATGGTTATTATAGCTTGTTAATATGTCGAATAATTTTTTTTCTGAAGTCATTGAAATCTCGTTTTACTTATTTATTCTGAGTTATCAACATAGTTATTTTTGGCTAAATGATTAATTTATAAGACTTTTTGTATTTTAATTAACAACGGTTGACAACCAAAAATGAATTCATTTTGTAGATAAGTTAACATGTTGATAGTTGTTGAAAATGGTATTTTTGATATTGATAACTTTTCCAAAAATTCCCGAAACTTTTCTTGCATATTTAAGATCACTTTTGGATTAAGCATTTTTCTCAAACAACCAAAAAAAACTTCTAATTTTCTTTTTTAACTTATTAACATTTTCTGTTAATTTAAAGTTAACTGAATATCAAGGAATTACGAACGTATATTAACACGTCAAAATTTTAACAAAAATTCTGTTTATTTTTTATTGATTATGAGCTAGTTACAGAGTTATCAAAATTGTTAATAACTGATAAGGTTTTGACTTTAAGATAGTTGTAAAATGAAGTGTTTTGCCGCGAATTGAACGAATGTACACGAATTTATATCAGAATGTTTATATAGTATTTAAAAAGAAAAAAATTTGTGAAAATTAGCGTAATTCGCGGCGGCCATTTATTAATTGAGTAAATTTGCATAACACAACTTAATAGTATAGAAAAAATGAAAATTTCGATAGGAAACGACCACGCAGGACCAGAATATAAAAAAGCAATTGTTGCCATGCTTGAAGCAAAAGGTTATGAGGTAACGAATTACGGTACAGATACAGATGCTTCTGTTGATTATCCTGATTTTGGTCATCCGGTTGCCAATGATGTATCTGAAGGAAAAGCCGATTTTGGAATTGTAATCTGCGGAAGTGGGAACGGAATCGCGATGACTGTTAATAAACATCCTAAAGTGAGAGCTGGCTTATGCTGGACTAAAGAAATTGCATATTTAACGCGTTTACACAACGATGCAAACATTGTGAGTATTCCGGCAAGGTTTACTTCTATTCCACAAGCGGTTGAAATTGTTGAAACATTCCTGAATACAGCTTTTGAAGGTGGAAGACACCAAAACAGAGTGAACAAAATTGCCTGCGCATAAAAAGTCAAAAAAAAATTCGGTGCTTCGCACCTATTCATAAACACACCGGGCCGATTTTTTAAATTTGTCCGGTTTTTTATTTAAATAATTACAATTCAGTGTTTTAATTCAATTTAAAATTGTTTTTTTTTGAGTTATCAACAATGTTAATATCTACTTTTTATAATTCAAAAGGGTAATTATAAATGCAGTCTGAATTGCTAAAATCACAGCGAACTTTACAATAAAAGAAGTTTTACTCGTTTTATGTCTAAATAATAACATTGCTGTTAATAACCCTGGTGATCCACCGGTTAAAGCCATGATAAAAAAGGTTTTTTCAGGAATTCGTCGGTTATTTTTTCGGGCTTGAGATTTGTCATATCCGGCGAAAATAAAAACAATAATGTTTATAAATAAAAAATATAGTAATAAAACTTCCATAGGCTTAAAATTTAAAACAAAGATATTATTTTAGCCGAATGATTTATGATTTGCAGAAATGCTTTAACAAGTAAATTATATCATTTTTAAGTAAGAAAATCATTTCATTAAACAGTATGACTAATATTCAATTCATTGCCAAGTCTGTTCAGGCGCCCGCAGTCAGTATTCAAAACACAGTAAAATTATTAGAAGAAGATTGTACGATTCCGTTTATTTCGCGATACCGAAAAGACGCAACCGGAAACCTTGATGAAACTGTAATTGAGCAGATTGCGAAACTGCAGAAAGAATACGATACGTTGATTAAACGTAAAGAAGCGGTTTTAAAATCTATTGAAGAGCAAAAAGCGCTTACGCCAGATTTGAAGAAAAAAATTGAGGACAGTTTTGATTTACAGGAAATAGAGGATTTTTATCTTCCATACAAAAAGAAGAAAAAAACAAAAGCCGATGTTGCCCGTGAATTTGGATTAGAGCCTTTGGCAAAATTAATAATGTCTGAAAGTGACGTTGATTTTGATTTTATTTCGACGCAATATTTGAATGAAAATGTTATTAATGAAGAAGCGGCCATTCAGGGTGCAAGAGATATTGTTGCCGAATGGATCAACGAAAATATCTATGTTCGTAAACAGCTTAGAAGATTATTTCAGCGTAAAGCAACTATTGCTACAAAAGTGGTGAAAAAGAAAGCAGAAGAAGAAGGTGCACAAAAATTCAATCAGTATTTTGATTGGGAAGAACCTTTAACAAAAGCTCCTGCACACCGTTTATTGGCAATGTTACGTGCAGAAAACGAAGGTTTTATCAAAATGAAAATTGATGTTGATATTGATGATGCTTATGATATTATTGACGAAATCATCATTAAAAAACAAAATAATTCAACTTCGCATTTACAGCTGGCAATTGAAGACAGTTATAAACGATTATTAAATCCTGCAATTGGAAATGAAACTTTGCAGGAAGCCAAAGCCAAAGCCGATGCCAATTCGATCCAGGTTTTTGCTAACAATTTAGGGCAGTTATTACTAGCTCCTCCTTTGGGAGAAAAACGTATTCTGGCTATAGACCCGGGATTCAGAAGCGGTTGTAAACTAGTCTGTCTGGACGAAAAGGGGGATTTATTATACAATGAAACTATTTATCCTCACGCACCTCAAAATGAGGAATCAATGGCTATAAAAAAAGTACGTTCGATGGTAAATGCGTATCAAATTGATGCGATTTCTATTGGAAACGGAACGGCTTCAAGAGAAACGGAATTTTTTATAAAAAAAATAGCATTTGATAAGCCGGTTCAGGTTTTTGTGGTTTCTGAGGCAGGAGCTTCAGTTTATTCGGCATCGAAAATTGCGCGTGAAGAATTTCCAAATTACGATGTAACCGTTCGTGGTTCAGTTTCTATCGGAAGACGGCTTTCGGATCCTTTGGCCGAGCTGGTAAAAATCGATCCAAAAGCAATTGGAGTAGGACAATATCAGCACGATGTTGATCAGACGAAATTAAAAGAAGAATTAGACAGTACGGTAATTCGCTGCGTAAACTCTGTTGGAATTAACATTAACACAGCAAGTAAACATTTATTGAGTTATGTGAGTGGAATAGGAGAGAAGCTGGCGGAAAACATCGTACAATACCGTTCTGAAAACGGCCCTTTTGAAGATAGAAAACAGCTGAAAAAAGTGCCTCGTTTAGGAGATAAAGCGTATCAGCAGGGAGCGGCGTTTATTAGAATCACAAATGCCAAGAACCCGCTGGATAATTCGGCAGTACACCCGGAGGCTTATCCGGTTGTGGAAAAAATGGCGAAGGATTTGAATATTTCTTTGAATGACTTAATTGCAAACAAAGAAAAAACAGCGCTTATTAAGCCCGAAAAGTATGTAACACCGGAAATTGGATTATTGACGCTGAAAGACATCATAAAAGAGCTTGAAAAGCCTGGATTGGATCCAAGAAAGTCGGCTAAGGTTTTTGAATTTGATGCGAATGTAAAATCAATCAAAGATCTGAAAACCGGAATGATTCTTCCCGGGATTGTGAATAACATTACCAATTTTGGCTGTTTTGTTGATATCGGAATCAAAGAAAGCGGTTTAGTACATATTTCACAGTTAAAAGCTGGATTTGTAAGCGATGTAAACGAAGTGGTAAAACTTCACCAGCATGTTGATGTGAAAGTGACTGAGGTTGATGAGGATAGAAAGAGAATTCAGTTAACAATGATACTTTAATATAAATTTCAATATTGAAATTCCAAATTCCAAAACCGGAATAAAAAAACTCCCAAATTACAATTGTAGTTTGGGAGTTTCTATATTAAGATTATTTTAAAATCACTTTTTTGGTTATGCTTTTAAAATCATCACTGGATATTTTTATTAAATAGATTCCTGATGACTGATTAGCCAGATTTATTTCGGTGTTTTCAGAATTTGTTTTCAGTTGATAAATGAGATTTCCTGAAGGAGAAATTACTGAAATAGTTGATTGCTGAGGTGCTTTAACTGTAATTCGATCAGCGCTCGGATTTGGGAAAAGCGTAACTGTAGATTTTTCAATAGTAAAAGTATCATTGGATAATGCAGCTGTTGGAGGCAGGTAAAAATTACCGGTTAATAAAAAGGAATACAATGTTTTAAGAGTGTGATTAAAATAACTGTTAGGTTCATTCAGGTTGTTTAAATCGGTATAAGAAGCATCTAAATGCGCCTGATTTTCACCTCCCATGGCCGCACAGGCAAAGGCACCTGTAAACGTAGCATTGTGCCATTGTCCGCTTAAAGACCCGTCCTGATTATAACCGTCTTTAATATTAGCAGATCCGCCTAAATTAACCCGAACAAAATCAGATGATTTTTTGACATAGGTTTTAGCTTCGGCATTTCCATACCAAACATAATCAACAGCGATTCGCCAGGGTGTTCTGGCGGCATCATAACTATAGGTTTTTCCGCCTTTGTTATATCCTCCGGCCTGAGAAGAATAAGCTCCGGAAGCTTCGCACCAGTCAGATACTAATCCGCCTGCAGCATTATTTTGTGTTAAATTGTTGTTGATAATCGTATAGGCTTTTGCAGCAACCTGATTCCAGAAAGCGGTATCATTTGTAAATACGCCAAAAACACGGTAGTAAGCAGGTGAGAAGTAGGATATGTTGGTAATCGAACTTCCGCCAAATTGATCGCCGGGTTTTAAAACATACGTATTAGCTTCAACTTCATAGTTTTTGATGGCTGTAATTAAAGCAGCTGCATCGTTTTTGTAATTAATGGTTCCGTTACTGGCCCATTGATAATCGGCAACAATAAGGGCAAAAGCAGCATCCAGTTCAGCATCGGCAGCACCATTAAAACCAATAGTTCCGGAGCAGCCGTTAATTTTCCAGTTCATGACACCATTTCCGTTTACATTGTCTTTGTAATAGAGCCACAGTCCGTCAAAAAGAGCTTTATCTGCCATATAAGCAGAAAGCAGCATTCCGTAAGCTACTCCTTCTGAAACAGTTTCCCAGGAAGCATCAAATTTAACCCTGTATCTTCCGTTTGAGCAGGCTTCTACAAAATTGGTTTTCCAGGTATTGTAATTGTTTTGGGCGTCCTGACTGTTTTTTACAGAAGCCATAAGACCGTTTTCATACGTTTTATTCGCAGGAAAAGGCTGTGTTTGTGACTGACTTTCTGCAATAAACAGAAAAGCCGCCACGAAAAGTAAGTTTTTCATATCGTAAAATTTGGGACTCTAAAAGTAAGATTTTTTAGATATAAAAAAAATCCCGGATTACATTTTGTAAAATGTAATCCGGGATTCCTGATAAGTTGAAGGTTACTATTTAGTTTCTTCCTCTTGTTTTTTAGCAGCAGGTTGATCGTCTTTAGCAGCGTTTTTAAATTCCTTAATTCCACTTCCTAAACCTTTCATTAATTCTGGAATTTTTTTACCTCCAAAAAGTAATATCACAATACCTACGATAACAAGGATTTCTGTAAGACCTAATCTTCCCATGACTATTATATTTAATGCCGAAGCAAATTGATTTTAAAATTTACCGCAAAGGTATATAGAATATACGAACAACAAGGCTTTTTCGTTTAAAATATTTGTTTTAGACAGCGTTAAATATTTTATAAAATCAGCAGATTACTAAATTTCGTCGTTTTTTAAGGTTATTAACAAAACGATTAATTATTATATTTGCTCGTAATAAAGAACCCAAATGGCTAAGAAAAAAAGGAACTTCAGGAAAAAATTATTTATTAAAAACCGACTGGTAATTTTGAACGAAGATACTTTTGAAGAGATCTTTTCATTCCGGCTTACCTTAATGAATGTTTTTGTAGTTTTTACTTTAGGAGGTATATTTCTGATTTTGGTTACTACTTTTATAATTGCTTTTACTCCTCTGCGGGAATTTATTCCGGGTTATTCTTCAACTGAATTAAAAAGAAATGCAACCGAACTGGCGATAAAATCAGATTCTTTAGAGACAGCGCTTCGAAAAAATGAAGCTTATATTAAAGGGATTCAGAAAGTTTTAAACGGTGAACTGGAGTATGCAAAATTTAATAAAGATTCTATTATGGCTGAAACCGATGAACCTTCAGACGTAAATATGAAAGCATCTGAAGAAGAAATTAAACTCAGGGAGGAAACAGCCAAAATGGAGAAAGAGCCGGCTGAGGCCAAGAAAAAGAAAAGTGACAAAAAATAATACCACTAAAAATGTCGATTAAGTCTGTTGCGGCAAAACTATTTGCCCGTAAAATATATAAGCAAACCCTTTCCTGGTCTGAAAAACCGGTTGAAACACAATTAAAGGTTTTTAAAAATCTGATTCAAAATGCCAGAGAAACACAATTTGGAAAAGAGCACTTTTTCGAGAAGATAAAAACATTTGAAGATTTTCAAAAGAATGTGCCGATTCGGGATTATGAAGATCTGAAAAGTTATATTGAAAAAGTAAAAACAGGAGAAGCAGATATTCTCTGGAAAGGAAAACCCATTTATTTTGCCAAAACATCGGGAACTACTTCCGGAGCCAAATATATTCCGCTTACCAAAGAATCAATGCCATTTCACATTACTGCGGCACGTAACGCTATTCTGCACTATATTCATGAAACCGGAAAGGCTGATTTTGTGGATGGCAAAATGATTTTTTTACAGGGAAGCCCTATTCTGACGGAAAAACACGGGATTAAATTTGGAAGGCTTTCGGGAATTGTGGCGCATTTTGTTCCAAAATACCTGCAGAAAAACAGAATGCCTTCGTGGGAAACCAATTGTATTGAGGACTGGGACACAAAAGTAAATGCAATTGTTGACGAAACCATAAAGGAAAATATGGCTGTAATTTCGGGAATTCCGTCCTGGGTACAGATGTATTTTGAACGTTTACAGGAAAAAAGCGGTGGGAAAAAGATCAGCGAGATATTTAAAAACTTCAATTTGTTTATTTACGGAGGGGTTAATTATGAACCATATCGCGCCAGGTTTGAGCAAATGATGGGAAAGAAAGTGGACAGTATTGAATTGTTTCCGGCTTCTGAAGGTTTTTTTGCCTATCAGGATTCGCAAAAAGAAAAGGGAATGCTTTTACTGCTGAATTCCGGGATTTTCTATGAATTCATTAAAGCGGATGAATTTTTTACCGATCCCGACGGCTCGGGACCAAAACGATACACTATTGGCGAAGTTGAGCTGGGTGTTAACTATGCTTTGATTGTTTCTACTAATGCCGGGCTTTGGGGCTATAATATTGGCGATACTGTTCAGTTTACTTCTCTGGCGCCTTATCGTGTTATAGTTTCAGGACGAATTAAACATTATATTTCGGCTTTTGGAGAGCATGTGATTGCGAACGAAGTGGAGAATGCGATGAAAGAAGCAACAGCAGGAACTGGTATTGTAATAAATGAATTTACCGTGGCACCTCAAATAACACCAGCCAGTGGATTACCGTATCATGAATGGCTGATAGAATTTGAAAAAGAACCGGAAAATATGGATGTTTTTGCTGAAGCAATTGATGACTCGATGCGAAAACAAAACATTTATTACGATGATTTAATTACCGGAAATGTTTTAAGAAAAGTGGTTGTAACCAAAGTGTCGAAAAACGGATTTAAGGAGTATATGAAATCACAGGGAAAACTGGGCGGACAGAATAAGATTCCGAGATTGTCAAATAACAGGGATATTGCGGATAATTTAAGGTAAAAAGCAACAGTCTAAAATCTTGATATTAAATAAATTTTAAATTAAAAAGGCAATTTTGAAAGCATACCAATTATTGGTATATTTGATAAAAATTTAAAGATTATGGCAAAGAATACATCAATATTATTAGGAGATTATTTTGATAATTTTATTAATTCGCAAGTAAAAACAGGTCGATTTGCATCTGCAAGCGAAGTCATTCGAGCCGCATTGAGAATGTTTGAACAAGAACAAACTAAAAGTGAAGAGTTAATAAAAGAATTAACAAAAGGAGAAAAATCTGGATTTGTAAAAGATTTTGATGGTGAATCTTTTATAAAAAACCTTCACGAAAAACATATTAAAAAATGAATTATAAGATTAGTATAGAAGCATCTTATGATTTAGAAAAAATTTGGCTTTATACTTTTGATACCTGGTCTGTAGAACAAGCAGACAGATACTTAAAGTTGATATTGGATGAAATAGAATATTTATGTTTAAAACCTAATTCAGGAAAAGATTTCAGCCATATCAGAAAAGGTTATTTTAGAACCAAAGTAAAGTCCCATTTAATATTTTATAAAATAAACATCAAACAAAACGAAATAGAAATTATTAGAGTTTTGCACCAAATGATGGACATTGAAAATCACCTTAAATGATAGATTATAAAAGAATTATATTTTGATAAAAATTTTCTTTAAAGAAGATTTTAAAATAAAAAATACATGAAAGAAACCAAACATATATCAAGATCGAGAGCGCAGGAATCATCTGCAGCGATAGAAAAAATGTACATTACCATGCGCCATTTATTCAACCGTGGTTTTTATAAACCAATGGGAGTTTCCGGCGACAGCTTACGCGAATCATTACTAGCATTACGCCCGGAAATCTATGGAAATATTGCCGAGGAAAAAGTAGAATTAAACGGACTTTTGTACGTTATAGAACGTCTGCCAATTGGAATTGAGCAATGCCGTTTTATCAATTTAACTTCAGACGAAGGATATTCTAAATCACATTTTCAGGCAATTGTTCCTCCAAAAAGAAGAAGAAACTGCTACCGAATTGACGAAGAACAAATGAACGTTGAAATCACTCGCGGTCGTTCGGATATTTATGATATTCTGACTCATTTGACTTTTATTTTCATTGAATCTCATAAAATTAAAAACAGGGTTTTAATTGATGACGGAGGAGAGGTTTCGCGCGACTGGCAGAAACTGGAGCAGGCGGTTATGCAGACCAAAAAACTTCCCTTGACTGAAAAGGAAAAAGCGATTTCGCATGCAGCCAATATTCTGGGCAGAACCTTTGAAGAGGTGTTGGATATTTACGATGCTTTTGGTTCTGAAAATGCCCCGGATCGTTTTCTGCACGTGATTTATTGGTTAGGGAAATTAGCTATCGAAGAAATTGTAGAAAACAATAAACGTACGATTACTTTTAGTCCGGTTTTACGTGAGCGTTTAGGACATCATATTCACGGAGAAATCTGGGCAACAAATATTAAGGAAGTTTTAAAAACAAATAACCTGCTGAAAAGACCGATTCATGTAATAAGTGCCAATATGCACAGTGTAATGAATTCTATTTTTGCAACTCCTTTATTAACTTCAAAATACAAAGGAAAAAGCGATTTCTTTATTTACGAAGAGTTAAGTAATTCAGGTTCCAAAGAAATCAGAAGTCAGGTAGAAGAGCTGGCTCTGAAAAGCGGAATGATTTCGCTTCCGGATTGTTCAGGAACCAATATCGATGTTCAGATTTTTGATACTGCTAAAATTGACTGGTCGAAAACTGCATTTTCACATGCGAATGTGGGCGAAGAAAAACCGGTTATCATCGTCATGGATTATGCTTTTGGAGAACAGGCTTATGAAACCATCGATGAACTTTTGAAACCTTATAAAAAAGAAACGTTGCTGAATGTAAAATCGGTTTCGATTATGGGTAAGGCCGGAATTCTGGAAGGTGGAAAAGGAGATATTATGATTCCGTCAGCACACATTAACGAAGGGACGGCGGATAATTATTTCTTTGAAAATGAGCTTACAGGTGCTATGTTTGAAGGAAATGACATAGATATTTATGAAGGTGCCATGGTTACTGTTTTAGGAACATCGCTACAAAACAGGGATTTATTGAAATTTTTCCACGAATCGACCTGGGGCGTAATTGGTCTTGAAATGGAAGGATCTTATTACCAGAAAGCCATCCAGTCGGCATCAAAAATCCGGAAAAGTGTACCGCAGGATATCAAAGTGAGGTATGCTTATTATGCTTCAGATAATCCTCTGGAAACCGGAAGTACATTAGCATCAGGCGGATTAGGAACAACAGGTGTAAAGCCGACTTACCTGATTACGATTAAAATTTTGGAACAGATCTTTAATATCAAATAAGCGCTAAAAATGAGTACACCAGTACCAAATAATAATACACAGCAGGAGATTGATATTTTTCAGCTTTCAAAAACTATAGGCAGTTTTTTTGACAGAATAAATGCAGCCCTTTTTCGATCGATCCGGTTTTTTATCAGAAACTGGATAATCGTACTGATCTTAGTCATTTTGGGGTTTGGATTAGGATGGTTTTTGGATTCCAGTAAGAAATCTTTTCAAAATCAGGTTATTGTAACGCCTAATTTTGGCAGTGTTGATTATTTATATTCTAAAATAGAGCTGATTGAATCTAAAATTATTTCCGGAGATACCGTTTTCCTGAAACAGGTAGTGGGAATCCCAAACCCAAAACTGATTAAGAAAATTGAAATCAAACCAGTTGTCGATGTTTACAAGTTTATCGAAGACAAAGAGCAGAATTTTGAACTGATAAAATTAATGGCTGAGGTAGGAGAGGTAAAAAAGGTTTTAGAAGATAATGTAACCAGCAAGAATTATACTTTTCATACTATTTCTTTTGTAACCAATAAAATAACTTCAGAAAAAGACATTGCTGAGCCACTGTTGAAATATTTAAACAGTTCGGAATATTTTAATGCACTTCAAAAAATAGGCTATAAAAATCTGGAACAGCAGATTGTTCAAAATGATACTATTATTTCTCAGATTGATCAGGTTTTAAATGGTTTTTCGGGTTCGGTAAAAAACGGGGCTAAAAATGATAAGCTAGTGTATTACAATGAGAATACGCAGTTAAACGATATTATTAAAACAAAACAGTATTTAATTATTGATCAGGGAAAAAACAAACTAAAACTGGTTAATTACGATAAAGCCGTAAAAGACATTAATGCTACTCTTAATATCAATAACACAAAAATTACAAATGGAAATTTTAAGTTATTTTTTCCCGTATTTTTCCTTTTTCTGTTTGTTTTGATTCATCTGTTCCAAAAGTTTTATCGTAAACAGCTTTTGAAATCTCAGGTTAAATAATATTGATTTGATGGTTAATAAAATTATTCAGAGAATCTCAAAAAATTCTTTTTTAAAACAAAGTTTCAGTACCTTGTTTTTAAGGATATTTGGAGTTTTGATGTTGTTTGGTTTCACCGTTTTTTTAACCAAAAATTATAGCCCGAAAATTGTAGGCCAATATGATTTCGTACGTTCCTTTTTATTAGCCGCCGGGAGTATCTGCCTTTTAGGTTTTGACCAGTCGATACTTTATTTTAAAGGACGTTTGGCAAGTCAGAACGCACAGGGACAGTTAAAAAAAATCTATCTTAAAATGGCAGGCATGCTTTTTTTAACTTCGGTTTTGGTATTGATTATTATACTATGTATTGATAAAGATAGAATAAATCATTATTTTCAGGATGATGAGGTATATACGATTCTTTTAAAAGGTACTGCAGTATTGTTTTTTCATAGTTTATCACTTTTGAACATTGAAGTTTTCAGAGCCTTGGACAGATTATATACGGCCGAATTGTTTCGGAATATTATCAAATATATTCCATTGATAATAGGTTCTGTTGTTTTATTTTACTGGCATAAAGAAACATATCTGGTTGATATTTTTGTGATTGGTTTTGTTTTTTTAGCGTTGTTTTCTTCGATTTTTGTTTTCTTTTATTTTAGAAAAAATGTTAAAGTCTTATCCAAAGAGATTTTTAACACCGGAGAGATTTTTAAAAAATCATTTCCTATAGCAATCAGTGGAATGGCTCTGTTTTTATTGATGTGTTTTGACATCATGTTTCTAAAGAAATACCGAAACGATGAAACCGTTGCTTTTTATTCGGTTGGAGTTAAAATAATGACGATAGTTTCAGTAATTATTCTCACGGTAAACATTACCGTTTCAGCCAAAATTGCAGAACTTTTTTCCAGTCAGAATGTACAGGAATTAAAGAAAACATTAAGGAATAGTTCCCGTCTTATTTTCTGTATTACATTTCCTGTGATTGTTTTAATAAGTGTTTTTTCAGACCATGTACTGTCTTTTTTCGGGCCTCAATATACAGCAGCCCGGGAAGCTTTTCTAATTTTAATTATCGGACAGGGAATTTGTTCCTTGTTTGGTTCAGCTCCGGTTTATTTGAATATGACAGGCAGGCAGCATATTTTTCAAATTATTTTAATTACGGCGGTATTACTTAATTTTGTTTTAAATAGGTTTTTAATTCCTGTTTACGGAATGAATGGTGCTGCAGCGGCCTATTTTTTAAGTTCTTTTTTCTGGAATTTTACTTCAGCAATAATTATTTACAAAAAAGATAAAATAAGCATTTTTCTACATTAAGATGAAAGAATTAAGTACATCGTCCGAATTCGTTTTTTTTAGTATTATTGTTCCTGTTTACAATGTTGAAGATTATTTAGAACAATGTCTCGATAGTATTTGTGAGCAGAGTTATACTAATTTTGAACTTATTTTGGTAAATGACGGCTCTACGGATTCATCTCTGGGAATATGTAAAAAATATCAGCAGAAACATCAGCAGGTTTTATTGATTAATAAGGAAAATGGCGGATTATCTGATGCACGAAATACAGGATTAAAAGCAGCAAAAGGAGATTATATTATTTTTTCTGATAGTGATGATTATTGGGATGGAAGTAACACATTATTGAATCTTAATAATCTAATTAAAGAATCAAATCCTGATTTGATTCTTCATGAAGAAAGCCGTTTTTTTTCTGATAAAGATGTAAACTGTAAATACAATCAGAGATTTTTAAAAAACACGAAAGGAAGTTTTGAAGAAGAAGCATTAAATCTTGTTTATTATGATTTATACGCAGCATCTGCCTGGGATAAAGTGATTAGGAGAACGATTTTGACAGATAATGAATTGTTTTTTACAATAGGAAGAAAATCGGAAGACATTGAATGGACAGGAAAATTAATGTATTTTATAAAGACTTTCAATATTTATTCTAAGTCATTTTATATATATCGCCAAGCCAGAAAAGGTTCTATTACAACAACCGTTACCGAAAAAAACATAAGTGATGTTTATATAATGGTAAAAAATGGTTTAATGAAAAAAATGACAAATTCTAAAAAATTAAATCAGGCGATAGAAAATTTTTGGGCTTGCAGCTATGTTGTAATTTTAAAAGATTTTTACGTTTTATCTGCACAAATGCAAAAACAAGTATGGAACGATTTAATTTTTTGGAAATATTTGCTTAAAAGAGGCCGAAATATAAAAGTGGACAAGGTTATGAATTTTTACAAATTTCTTCCTTTTAAAGCTTTAATATTCTTTTTAAATATATACAGAATAAAAACATTATTATCTAAAAAATACAGGGCGTCACGATAATCCCATTTTATTATGCAAACTTTAATCAAAAAAAGTACAGCTGCATTTTTGCTTATTGCAATAGCTAATTTAGTTGTTGCTTTGTTGGCTTTTTTTGTTTTGCCTCCTAAATTTTTTTATGATTCAGCTATTATAATATATGATAAGTACAGTGAAATAGGGTACTTAGGAAGTTATCCGTTAACAATTTTATTTTATAAAATTACGGGTTTACGTTATTTACCGTTTCCATTAATTGCATTAATACAATTTCCTGTCCTGATTTATATTTTATATAAAATTGGAATTCCGGAAACTTTTGAAAAAATAAACATCAGGAATTTGTTAGTGTATTTAGCGATTTTTATGATGGCGATTTTTATATCTATGCCATCAAAAGAATTTATTACCTTTTTGTGCGTAACACCTATTGTTTTATTGTGCAGAAATAAAAGGTATTCTTTAAAAAAAACAATATTTTTATCAATTCTTTTCTTTACCATTTTTGGAGCATTGTATCGTCCTTATTTTGCTTTGATTTCAATTATCAGCGGTGGAATGTATCTGGTAAGTTTTATAAGTTTTAAAAACAAAACGATAACCACAATTTTTTACGGATTATTAATTGCTTTTTTTCTGTCTCTGAGTTACGGTATAGTAAAAGGAAAGTATTTTTCAGAAATGAGCCGTGAAGTGGTTAATAAAGAACGTATAGGTTCTGCAGATGCTAATTCCATGATTACTTCACCTATTAGACCAGATACCTGGTATGGTGAAATGACAGCTGTTTTTTATGGTTTTTTTGCAGTAAATATTCCATTAAACGGATTAAAACATTTATTTACTCCACAGATCATAGTATTTATAATTTGGCAGCTTTTATTATTTTATATTTTATTAGTACGGTTTTCTAAATGTTTAAAAGACAAGGTAAAATATCAGTATGAACTTTTTGTTTTATTTATATTGTTTTCCTTTTTTATTCTTCAGGGTGTTTTTGAACCTGATTTAGGATCGGCAATTAGACATAAAACAGGTATTTTTCCACTAATTTATTTTGCATTATACTATGAACATTTCAGAGAAAAAATTCAATAAAATATTTCATGTTTTTTTGTGTTTAATTGCATCAGCAATGATTTTCAGAAAACCGTGCTCCCTATTAATCATTTTATTTGCGGTATTTAATTTATTTTTTTTTAGAAAATTAAAGTTCTCGAAAACATCCTGGATTTTAATTTGCTGTATCGCATCTCCGGTTTTATTAGAACTGTTTATGTTTTGGAATAATGAATCCTTTTCAAAAGGATTAAAGGCCATTGAAAAAAGTACCTCATTGGTTATTTTTCCGTTATTTATCATAGGTAATTTTCAACGTATAAAATTTTTAGAACTTGTTCAGACATATATTATTATAACAATTTTAGTATTGCTTTTTTTCTTTTTGCGATTTAATTTTTTATACCCTGATTTAATGAATAAGTACTTAAACGGAATTCATTTATGGGAAATGGGGTATCAGTTTGCTAGTAGTGTGGGGATTCATGCTCCGGCATTAAACATGCATTTGGCTTTCGTATCTGTAAGCGCCTTTTATTTTATTTTTTACAGTTTTCATGAAGGTGAAAGTTTGGGTATAAAGATTATCTGGATCATTACATTCCTTCTTTCATTTTTCTTTGTTCTTTTTATCAATACCAGACTCGCATTAGTCAATATTCTGATCGGATTGGTAATTATATTATTCTTCGAAGTGAAATCAAGGATTAATGTAAAAAAACTTGTAATAATGAGCCTGACTATTATGATTGTATTGTCAGGTATATTATTTCTCTTTGTTAAGAAGGATCCTTATATGAAAGAAAAATATTCAACGGTAAGTTTTGCTTATATGGATAAAGTGGGGAAACTGGACGAGATTGACCATCCGGAAATTAAAGTTTTTAATTCACTGGTAACAAGGGTTTCGATCTGGAAATCGGCCTGGGAATTGTCACTCAAAAATCTGCCTTTTGGAGTAGGGGCTTCAGATGGAAAACCGGAATTAAATAAGTATTATAAAGAAACCAATCAGAAGTTTTTGGCTAAATATGAATTTCCGACACACAATCAGTTTCTGGATTTTTTATTAAAATTCGGAATACTTGGACCAATCGTCGCAGCGATCTATATGTTTACAATAGGTTTTCTGGGCTATAATCTCAAAAACGGGATAATACTTTCTTTTTTTGTAATTTTCTTCACTTCAAATCTGGTAGACGACTTTTTACTGCGTTTTGACGGAATTGCCTTTAGCGGATTTTGGTTTTCAGTTTTTGGAAGTTACTGGCTGCAGAGAAAAATCAGTTTTTGTACAGATTTAATAACTGCTTAAAATTTTTGTTTTTGTGAAACGAATTTTGACAATGAGCTAATGCGTTTTCTCCAAAGACAGATCGGGTTTCAGGATCTTTCAGTTTCTCAAAGTAATCTTTTAATTCACTAATATCATCATACAAAAAGCCTGTTTTACCGTGTAATACAATATCTTTATTACCAATTACTTTACTGGCAATGACGGGTTTTTGTAAAGCCATTGCTTCCAAAATGGCAATTGGCAGGCCTTCCCACAACGAAGTCTGCAGATAAACATCAATATTGTTTAATTCTTTTAAAACTAATTTAGGATCAAAGATCCAGCCTGTAATTTTTATGTTTGGAGCCGTAATTAAAGCATTTAATTCGCCATCGCCGACCCAGATAAAATTAAAATCAGGAAATTCTAAGGCTATTTTATTGAAAACTTCAGGATTTTTTTGACATGTAATCCTGCCCGAAATCCCTATGGTAAGTTTTTCATTTTTATTTTCTGAGGCAGATTCTCTGACATTTTCAACATCAATTCCGTTTCGGACTAATGCTGATTTTCCTATTTTTTTGGCGATTTCAAATTCTGTGTCACCACAGGCTATTGTAATTCCGCCAAATAAAGTTTGAAAGCTCTGTTCAATGATTTTATATAGTTTTTGGACTGGTTTTGAAATATCGGTCCTTAAAAAAGAATAACCATGCGGGGTATAATAAAGCTTCTTTTTTTTGAATAAGAAAAAAGAAGCGATACGACCCAGAACTCCCGCTTTGGAAGAATGAAGGTGTATAACGTCCGGATTTATTTTCCGGAGCTGTTTTGTTAATTGTATAACTGATTTTAAATCCTGTAAAGGAGAAAAATCCCTAACCATATTAATTTCAATCAGTTTTACGCCGGCTGAAAATTCTGATTTTATTTTATGGGGATCAATTTCTTTACGATTACCACTGTAAATGATAGTGGTTTCTGTTTTTTTATTTATTTCATCATTTCCAAAGAAAGTCGATAAATCTCTAAAATAAGTATAAACGCCTCCGCCAAGAGCTTCAATAATATGTACAACTTTCAAAACCGTGGATTTAATTCGTCGTAAAAATAGATAAATTCATACTAATTGTAATCTGTAATCATAAAAGTTCTTTTATTTTATAGTTTTAAATCTAATTTAAAAGGCAGATATTTGTGCCAAATTTTTTGATTTTTAAAATCAAATTACAATTAAAATTTACCATGAAAAGAATACTCATAACCGGCGCAGCAGGATTTTTAGGTTCACATTTGTGTGACCGATTTATAAAGGAAGGATATTTTGTTATAGGAATGGATAATCTGATTACCGGAGATCTTAAAAATATTGAGCATTTATTCAAACTGGAAAACTTCGAGTTTTACCATCATGACATAACGAAATTTGTACATATTCCAGGTGATTTAGATTATATTCTACATTTTGCTTCACCGGCTAGTCCGATAGATTATCTGAAAATTCCAATTCAGACTTTAAAAGTGGGTTCACTTGGAACTCATAATTTATTAGGTCTGGCGAGAGTTAAAAAAGCCAGAATTTTAATTGCTTCAACTTCGGAAGTATATGGAGATCCTCTGGTTCATCCGCAGACAGAAGAATATTATGGAAATGTAAATACAATAGGGCCAAGAGGTGTATATGACGAAGCCAAACGTTTTCAGGAATCTATAACGATGGCTTATCACACATTTCACGGTGTAGAAACGAGAATTGTACGTATTTTTAATACCTATGGACCAAGAATGCGATTAAACGACGGTCGTGTGATTCCTGCTTTTATTGGTCAGGCTTTACGTGGAGAAGATTTAACGATTTTTGGTGACGGAATGCAGACCCGTTCTTTTTGTTTTGTAGATGATCAGGTAGAAGGCATTTACAGATTACTTCATTCAGATTATATATATCCGGTAAACATTGGAAATCCGGACGAAATTACAATTAAGGATTTTGCAGAAGAAATTATAAAACTAACAGGAACGAATCAAAAAGTAGTTTACCATCCCTTACCGGTAAACGATCCTATGCAGCGTCAGCCGGATACTACAAAAGCCAAAGAATTGCTGGGCTGGGAAGCAAAAGTAAGCCGTGCGGAAGGAATGAAAATTACGTATGAGTATTTTAAATCATTATCTCCTGAAGAACTGGCAAAAGAAGAACACAAAGATTTTTCGAATTATATAAAATAATAAAATACCTAATTCTGAAAAATAATAATATCTCTAATGAGCGATTTAGTATCTATTTTAACACCAACCTATAATACTGAAAAGTTCATTAGAGCAACAATAGAATCTGTTCAAAATCAGACGTATCACAACTGGGAAATGATTCTGGTTGATGATGGTTCTACAGATAACACAGCTATTATAATTGAGCAATTTGTTGAAAAAGACAACCGCATAAAGCTTTGTAAATTACCGGAAAATCGTGGAAATGGTTTTGCCAGAAACGTGGCTTTGGAAAAAGCAGCAGGAAAATACATTGCCTATTTAGACGCTGATGATTTATGGTTTCCTGATAAATTAGAAAAGCAAATTCAGTTTTTAAAAGCAAATAATTTATACTTCACTTTTAGTTTTTATGATTCTATTGATGAAGATGGAAATAATTTAAACAGAAAAGTTGAATCACCAAATCCGTTGACTTATAAGCAATTGTTTTTTTGCAACTATGTAGGTAATTTGACTGCCATTTATGACGCTGATTATTTTGGAAAAATTATCATGGAAACGTCTCAAAAAAGACAAGACTGGAGAATATGGCTTACTATTTTAAAACAAATTAAAATTGCAAAACCAGTTACGGAATCTTTAGCTTTTTACAGAATTAGAAAAAATTCTGTTTCTTCTTCAAAATTTAAATTGATAAAACACAATTTCGGCGTTTACAGAGAATTCCACGGATATAATTTTGTGTTTGCGGCCTTACTGATGATGCGGTTTTTGTTTACGCAATTGGTTGTAAAACCAAAATACATAAAGAAAGTTTAAAACATTTTTTAAGGTCACAATTCGCTCTCTTAAGGGGAATCTATTTTTTATAGCCAATCTTCACCCTTTCAGTCTCATTTTCTTTCTTTTCAGTCAACTCATCTAAATAAGAAAAAACCAGTTCAATATTTTTATCGTGATTTTCTAATTTCTTTTGAATTTTTAGGATATCAATTTTCATCTCTGTTGTGTCCAAAAGCAATTGTCTCACTTTCGTGAAAATCCTCATAATTTGAATATTGGTCTGAATGGCTTTGTCGCTTTTTAAAATACTTGAAAGCATAAGTATGCCATGTTCAGTAAAGGCATAAGGGAGGTATTTTAAGTTTGAACCTCGTCCATTCTTCAAGGTCACAATTTGTGACCTTGAAGAATCAGACTCTATTTTAGTAAGTTCAAACATGAAATCTTCAGGAAATCTAGATAGATTTCTTTTAACAGATTGTTTAAGTACTTTAGTTTCTATTCCATAAAGTAATGCCAAATCTCGATCCAGCATCACTTTTTGGCCGCGGATAAAATATATTTTGTTAGAAATTATTTCTTCTGAAGGTAAAGATTGATCGTTCATAAGTTTTTAATTAAAAAAACAAATGTAAGATTTTATTTATATTACAAATAAGATTTAAACTGTTTTAATTTGCCCCGATTGGTTCTTTCTAAAACTGTTTTTCGGGTAAAAGTGAAGTTTAAATCAGGCTCCAGATATAAATTGACAGCCTCTTTTATTTTTTGAATTTGTTCTGAAATTAATTCTTTTTCAGCAGTATATTCAATTTCAAAAGTATCAGTTTTAGTTTGTTTGATGATGAATTCTTTTACGTTTCCATCGTCTTCAATGATACTTTTGGTTATGTAATAGAACGTTAATCCCGGAGACTTTTTGCCGCTTGGTAAAACAGCTACATCATTAGTTCTTCCAATTAGTTTTTTCAGAATTGGTTTTTGAAGAGTGCTTTTTTCATCGAGAATTCCAATATCACCAATTTCATATCGTATAAAAGGATTTGCTTTGTTGAATAGTGAAGTAATCACAATTTTGCCCTCTGTTCCATGTGGAACAGGATTATTATTTTCGTCTAAAATCTCTACAAAAATAGTTTCAGCATTTACCTGCCATTCTCCCTTCGGATTTTCAAAGGCAATCAAATCCAGTTCGGATGCTCCATATTCACTTATGATCGGAACTCCGAATTGTTTTTCTAAGAGTTTTTTATCGGTTTCAAAAAGCATTTCAGAAGTAACAAAACAAGCTTTTAAAGAGGGACATATTTTATTTAATATGATATTTTTTTGTTCTAAATATTTAGCGAATAATACAATAGAGCTGGTGTAGCCGTTTATATAATCGAATTTTTTAGTTTTGAATTTCCTGAGAAATTTTTCTAAAATCTGATTAGATAAATCGAAAACCGGAAAACGAAAACGATGTGTCAGGAAATCCTTGAAACGCTCTTTTTGATATCCAATAAAATCCATAGGAATTCCGTAAAAACGAGCCTGATACGAATGATTAAAATCAATCCCAAACCAGCCAAATCGCATAATGTTAGATGCCCATGTCAGAGCATGCGAGTATTTATCTTTGGCAAAAACAAAAGGAGTTCCGCTTGATCCGGAAGTTTTGTTGAGGTAAACACTTTTTTTGGAATAGCCTTTTGAAAGCCTTTCTTCAAGGGTTTTTTGAAGATTTTGTTTGTTTAAAATAGGAAGGTTATTCCAATTTTCAACATCAGAATTCCCAACTAATTCCTTGTAAAAGGAATTGTTTTTAAGATGAAAATCAACAATTTCTTTCTTTTTGTTTTCAAGAAACGAAGCGTATTCTTCTTCAGAAAAATGAACAATTTTATCCAGTTCGGTTTTAGCTTTCTTTATCGGAAAACCATTTAATTGAAGAGAAAGATCAAATAGGTGAATCATTTTTCAGAATAATTTTCGTCAAAAATAACGTTTAGGAATTACTAAGAGTATAGAACCAACAACTTTTTAAAGATTTAATTATTTTTTACGTTCAAAAGCAAGTATTTTTGCACCACAACTAAATACAACAACACCATGACAATTTTATTATTGGGATCAGGCGGAAGAGAGCATGCATTTGCATGGAAAATGACACAGAGTCCGCTTTGTGAAAAACTTTTTGTAGTACCCGGAAACGCAGGGACTGCTGCAATTGCTGAAAACGTTGCAATCTCTGCGACAGATTTTGAAGCTGTAAAAACCTTAGTTCTTAAAGAAAATATAAGTTTAGTAGTTGTAGGACCTGAAGATCCATTGGTAAAAGGTATTTACGATTATTTTAAAAACGACGAAAGTTTAAAACATATTCCGGTAATTGGTCCATCTAAAATGGGTGCTCAATTAGAAGGAAGTAAAGAATTCGCAAAAGAATTCCTGATGAAACATAATATCCCAACTGCGGCTTATGACAGTTTTACTGCTGAAACAGTTGAAGAAGGATGTAAATTCTTAGAAACTTTACAGCCACCATACGTTTTAAAAGCAGACGGATTAGCGGCTGGAAAAGGAGTTTTGATTATTCAGGATCTTGAAGAAGCAAAAACTGAATTACGCAATATGTTGATTCACGCAAAATTTGGAACAGCAAGCGCAAAAGTAGTTATTGAAGAATTCCTTGACGGAATCGAATTAAGCTGTTTCGTTTTAACTGACGGAAAAAGCTATAAAATTCTTCCAACGGCAAAAGATTACAAACGAATTGGTGAAGGAGACACAGGATTAAATACAGGTGGAATGGGAGCAGTTTCTCCAGTTCCTTATGTAGATGCAGTTTTGATGGAAAAAATTGAAACGCGTATCGTAAAACCAACAATTGAAGGTTTTCAAAAAGACGGAATCGAATATAAAGGTTTTGTATTTATTGGTTTGATCAATGTAAAAGGGGAACCAATCGTTATTGAATATAACGTAAGAATGGGAGATCCAGAAACTGAAGTTGTGGTTCCGAGATTAAAATCAGATTTAGTAGAATTGTTTTTATCTGTTGCAGATCAGAAATTAGGAGATTTCAATCTGGAAGTTGATCCAAGAAGTGCTACAACTGTAATGGTCGTTTCTGGTGGATATCCTGAAGATTTTGAAAAAGGAAAAGTTATTTCAGGTTTAGAAAATATCGAAGATTCGATAGTTTTTCATGCAGGTACAAAATTAGACGGTAAAAATGTCGTTACTAATGGAGGACGTGTAATTGCTGTAACCTCTTATGGAGATGATTTTCAACAGGCCATAAAAAAATCTTACCAAAACATAGATAAACTAAGCTTTGATAAGATGTATTTTAGAAAGGATATCGGCTTCGACTTACTTTAAGAAAGAGTGAGCCGTTGTATCTTGGTTTTCAGTTCCTGCAGCATCAAAAATACGTAATTGTTTAATCCAATATACGATTGCTGCAGAACAGATAATCATAAAAATCCAGTTGATAGTGTTTGCACCAAACCATGTAACTAATTCCAAACGACGTAAAAAGTCAAGAGGAGCAAACAAAATGTTAACGAATAAGTATTGTATTCCTTCAAAAAAAGCTTTCATAATTTTTATTAAATTATAGATTATTATTGTTTTAACACATTGAAGTAAAATTCAGAACGAAGAATCTTTCTTCAACTTGTTGGTTTCCTTTTTAAACAAGTATTATATTTACAGTCACAAAAGTATAAAATATCCTTATGATAACAAGTGTTTTTAAAAAATCTACACCATTAAATTATTCCCTGGTTGTAATTTTGATACTGGTTTTCTTCTTTATGTTTCAAATCCGAGAAACATCCTGGATAAATTCTTATTTTACGATATTTCAAAAAGTAAGTCTGCTGTGTTTTATTTTTGCTTCTTTTTTCATGGTAAATTTTATCGTAAAAAAGAACGGGCTTAGTAAAGACAACGGTTATACGATATTTTTCTATTTACTTTTTTTATTGTTCTTTCCAACAATATTCAATAATTCGAATGTAGTGTATGCCAATTTTTTTCTGTTACTGGCACTCCGAAGACTCATTTCGCTGCAGTCATTGAAAGCTTCCAAAGAAAAAATATTTGATGCTTCATTCTGGATTTTTGTAGCTTCTTTATTTCAATTTTGGAGTATTCTTTTTTTAATTCTTGTTTTTATATCCATCATTTTTCACGTTTCCAGAGATTACAGAAACTGGGTCTTACCATTTATAGCGCTTTTGGCTGTCGGGATAATCTTTTTGATGGTATCTTTAATTTTCCATATCGATGCGGTTGAATTTTTTCAAAAACGTGCTGTAATTGATTTTAGAATAGATTATTTTAAAAATAATTACGAAAACGGAGCACTTTCGATATATGCGGCGATTATTGTATTTTTTCTTTTTTCAATGCTGACGACTTTGTCAAACAGGCCTCAGATTGTACATACATCGTATAAAAAAGTTATAGCCTGTTTTTTTATAGCCGTATTGGTTTATTTGGTTTCTCCGGATAAAAGCAATGATCTTCTGTTGTTCAGTATTGCACCGCTATCTATAATGGCAGCAAGTCATGTTGAATATATGCAGCAAAAATTAAACAACGAAATTGTATTTTATGTATTGATTTTGTGCAGCATCTTTACTTTTTTCTCACAGTTATAATTTACTGCCGTAAGCAAGATCGCCGGCATCGCCAAGACCCGGAACAATATAATTTTTTTCATTAAGTTTTTCGTCTAAAGAAGCCACCCATAAATGACAATTATCGGGCAGGTTTTTTTCCAGATGTGAAATTCCTTCAGGAGCAGCAATAACAACTACAATATGAAATTCTGAGGGAGCAGCATTTTCAATCAGTTTTTTATGAACGGCCACAATCGATTGACCTGTAGCCAGCATAGGATCAAGCAGCAGAACCGTTTTATTGTTCAGGTTTGAAATAGCCTGATACTCTACTAAAATTTCAAAGGCATCGCCGCCATCCGGATGATGTCTGCAGGCCGAAACAAAACTGTTTTCGGCATGGTCGAAATAATTTAAAAATCCGTTATGGAGTGGCAGACCTGCTCTTAGAATAGGGCATAAAACCAGATCTGTTTCAATTTCGGTCGTTTTTTTAATCCCGAGAGGCGTCTGAATTTCAATATTTTTATAAGGCAGTGCCTTACTTAATTCATACGCCATAATTTCACCAATGCGCTCTATATTTCTTCTAAAACGCATACTGTCATGCTGTACATTCACATTTCTGATCTGTCCCAGAAAATGATTTAAAACACTATTGTTTTCAGAGATATAATGAATTTTCATGATGAATTTTTAATTTATTTACGAATAAAATGATGAAACGAAAAATAATTTCTTTTCTTCGCAGCATAAAAGTATAAAAAGTATCTTTGTATATCTAAAAAATAAAGACATGTTTTCAAAATTAGCATATTCGGTTTTCGAACAAAGCATTAAAGATTATCATCAGTTTGATAATGTTGACCAGCCTATCAGTAATCCATATCCAAAAGATAAATTTGAGCATTTATTATATCTAAAAAACTGGATTGATACTGTTCAATGGCATTTTGAAGATATTATCCGTGATCCGCAGATTGATCCTGTGGCGGCTCTTACCTTAAAAAGAAGAATTGACGCTTCAAATCAGGAACGTACGGATATGGTAGAATATATTGACAGTTACTTTTTGCAGAAATACAGTGATGTAAAAGCAAAAGACGGAGCAAAAATCAATTCTGAAAGCCCTGCCTGGGCATTCGACAGATTGTCTATTCTGGCGTTGAAAATTTATCACATGAACGAGGAAGCCACTCGTGCCGAAGCCACTCAGGAACACAGAGATAAATGCCAGGAAAAATTAAACGTTCTTTTAGAACAGAGAACCGATTTATCTACTGCAATTGAAGAATTACTGACCGATATTGAAAACGGAGATAAATTCATGAAAGTGTACAAACAAATGAAAATGTACAACGATGATGAACTGAACCCGGTTTTATATCAAAATAAAAAATAATTTGGACAACTTGTCTGCCAAAATTAAACACATAGCCGTCATGAGACTATCCGCAATGGGAGATGTCGCCATGACGGTTCCTGTTTTACGTGCTTTTGTAAAACAATATCCGGAGGTAAAATTAACCGTTATCTCACGTCCGTTTTTTAAACCTTTTTTTGAGGGAATTCCAAATTTGGAGTTTTTTGCTTTTGATGAAAAGGAAAGACACAAAGGTTTTCCGGGGCTTTTAAGATTATTTTCAGATGTTAAGAAACTGAAAATAGATGCTTTTGCAGATCTTCATAATGTTTTGCGATCTAAGGTTGTGAGTTTACTTTTCGCTTTAAGCGGAAAAAAAAGAGCAACAGTTGATAAAGGACGTGAAGGAAAAAAAGAACTGACAAGAGCTGAAAATAAGATTTTCAAACAATTGCCAACCATGTTCGAAAGACATGCGAAAGTGTTTTCAGAACTTGGTTTTCCGCTGGATTTATCCTCCCGAAGTCTCGGGACAGTATTTCCTGAAAAGGCAGTTTTAAGTTATGATATTCTAGAAATTATTGGAAATCAAAATCAAAAATTAATTGGAATTGCACCTTTTGCTCAATACGATTCTAAAGTGTATCCTTTAGATTTAATGCAGGAAGTGATTGCAAAACTGGCTGAAAATCCAACGTACAAAATTTTACTTTTTGGTGGTGGAAAGAAAGAAATCGAAATTTTAGATTCACTTGCAGAGCCTTTTGAAAATGCAATCAATATGGCTGGGAAAATCAAATTTCAGCAGGAATTACAATTAATAAGCAATCTGGATGTCATGCTTTCAATGGATTCCGGAAATGCTCATATTGCCGCAATGCTGGGAGTAAAAGTAGTTACGCTTTGGGGTGCTACTCATCCGTATGCTGGATTTTTGCCTTTCAACCAAAGTTTAGAAAACGCTTTAACTTCTGATCGAAATCAATATCCAAAACTGCCGACTTCTGTTTATGGAAACAAAATTGTTGAAGGTTATGAGGATGCTATGAGAACAATTTTACCACAGGAAGTTATTGACAAAATCGCAGGGCTGCTTTAATAAAAGATAAAAAAGTATGTAAGCTAAGCTTCGGAGATTCTGTGTTGATTTACAAGTTAAAATTGAAATTTTAATTATT
>NZ_JBMDKA010000033.1:0-62632 GCF_057809475.1 Flavobacterium sp. FG19
GGCTTTTATAATTTAATTGAGAAGGGGAAACTTTGTGAGGGCTTTGACTTCGCTCGGATTGGCAATTTGTAATCAATGGCAATATCAATTTTAAAAAATCAGCCACAGATTATAAAGATTAACACAGATTTTAAATCCTTTTAATCCCAATAATTTGTGGCTAAATTTAAGTTATGTATTATAAGTTAAACGTTATAGGTTAAAGGTTAAGCGTATTTAACTGTAAATACTTTACACCTTAACGTGTCCCCAGTTTTCACCGCTGGCAATTCTGCGGATCTGCATTTCGCTTACACCGAATTGTTTGGCAATCATTTTTAAACGTGTTTTTTGTTCCGGTCTTGCGAGTATTTTTTTGATTAACATCACTTTTGTAGTGGTTAATTTTCTTCCGTCGGCTTTTAAGTTGTGTTCGATCAGGTTCTTTTTGGCCTGGATTACTCTTGGACTTTTGCGGCTGTGGGCCATCATTTCCTGTTTGGTTGCCCAGCGCAGATTACGTACATCGTCGTTGCTTCGGTTGTAATCGAGATGCAAAACATAGGTCTGGTCTTCGGAATCTTTTGGGATAAAATACTGTGCCACTAATTTGTAGAGAAACAGGTATTTGTTAATGATTTTATCGTCTTTTTTGACTTTAAACCTAAAAGTGGGATAACCATCGCTTAAACCTCCTTTAAGGATTCGCCCGTTTTCAATATCGTCTGTAAAGCTGATTAATCTTCCTCGGTTTGAAATGGCGTATTTAAGCTGTAATGATGCGTTTATTTCTATTTCTTTAAACTCTTCGTTAGGGTAAAATCTATTGTGTGGCATGTTCTTTTGCATTTAAATTTTGTCTCTCAAAGATAAAGAATTCCAAAATGAAGAATGCTATTATGCTGGTTATGAACCGTCAATTTTATGATTCTTATAACGCTATTTTAACGTTTTTAAATGCTTTTAATAGTTTTTTAGCAGATTTTATATCACAAATTAAGAATAATGCATTTTGAATTTTATGCTGAATAGTTAAAATTTTAAGAAAAAAAGGCTTCGATATTACTGGTCGAGCCAGTTTTTGAAATTGTTGATCTCTTTTTTGCTGATAAGAATAGGATCATTTTCGATAGGAGGTACCTTGAGGATCAATTCGATTTTTTGATGAGAATGTCTTACGACTTCTTTTATCGTATTTCGGTTTACAATGTACTTTCGGTTTATTTTAAAAAAGATAAACGGATCAAGGCTGTTGATAATATCGGTAATAGTGCTGTTGTATAAATAACTGCTGCCCGATTTGATATAGATGAACAAATGTTTGCCGGAAGCGGCAAAATAGGTGATTTCTGCTTCGTTTACCGAAATAAGTTTATAACCCTGACTGACCAGAAAATGACGCTGTATTTTGCTTGTTTCGGGGTTTTCTATAGCAACTAAAGACTGCAGTGTATTATCAGTATTAAAACTGTCTTTGATTTTTTTGAATTTACTTAAGGCTTCATACAATTCCTGCTCTTCAAAAGGCTTTAACAAATAATCGATCGTAAAGTGTTTGAATACTGAAATGGCATAAGAATCGTAGGCAGTAACAAAAATAACAGGGCAGGAGATGGAGGCCTGTTCAAAAATTTCAAGACTATTTCCGTCTCCCAGATGAATGTCCATAAAAGCTAAATCGACATTGTTCTGACTAAAGTAAGCAACGGCTTCTTTTACGGATTTTAAGACTGTAATTTCGGCAATCTGCAAAATCTGCTGTTGTTCTAAAATAGATTTCAGGTAACTGGAAGCAAGATATTCGTCTTCAACAATGGCAATTCTCATTTCGCTTTTGGATAAGTGAGAAAGCCTCATTTGGGCAACGAAGCTTTCCAATTCTTCTGCAAATATAATTGTCTCTGGATTTTTTACAATATCTTTTTTCACGGAGTTTGTGAGTTTCTTCTATTTTAAAGCAAAAAAGGCCCAGTTTGCACTGGACCTTTTTCAGAATTTAATAGGTATTATAGATTGGGATTGTTTAATCTCGCATCTGCCGGATAAATAATCGTATAACGCGGATCGTTTTGTATCAAAGTAAAATCTTGACCATTGAAAGAGTGAACGACTGGTTGTTGAGTTGTTCTTCTCAAATCAAACCAACGGTGGCCTTCAGCAGCAAATTCACGTTTTCTTTCTGCTAAAATGAAGGTATTCAAATCAGCTGCATTCATTGCTTTTATATCGCTTTCAAGCTGTGTAAAAGCAGCAGCAGTATATCTGTTTTTTGTAAAGTTTATAACAGTAGTTTTAGCATCAGCAATATTGTTCAGTTTTAATAAAGTTTCAGCTTTTGTTAAATACAATTCAGAAGTTCTGAAAGAGCATCTTTGATCGTCGTTACCTCCTTTTTGGATTCTGAAACGGCTTCCGCTTGCACTAAAGAAAAGAGGAAAACGTAAGTCAGCAGTTCTTGTATAGGCCCCGGTTAAATCTGCTGATGCATAAAAAAGACGTTTAAGACCAATATTGTATCCATCTTCAAGAGCCAATATAGATTCTTTTGAATCGTATTTGGTAGGAAGAACAGCAGTTGTTTTTAAGTCAACAAGCTCATTTTTGATGGCTAACGCTTTGTTGGCAGCGTTTAAAGATTTCTGCCATTGCTGCTGATACAGGTAAATACGGCTTTCTAAACTATATAAAGCTGCTTTAGAAAAACGGTAGTTTTTGCCAGTTGGCTGTGTATCCAGGTTAATTAAATCTTCTGCTTTTTGAGTATCAGAAATTACCTGATTGTAAATTACTTCAACACTTTGAGGCACATATACCTGCTCTAAATCAATTTCTAAAGCTAACGGAACTCCTTTGTCTGAACCAGCTGTTGCAGCATTGTAAGGTTTTCCGAAAAGATTAACCAAATCAAAATAAGCCAGAGCTCTTAAAGCGTATGCCTCACCAATAAGCTGGTTTTTTTCGGCTGAATTGCTTAGTTTACCAGGAGCATCGTTAATAATTACATTAGTGTAAAAAATGGTATTGTATAAAGCACCATACTGAAAAGATAATGTTGTGGCGTCCGGATTAGCATCTTTCCAGGTATAAATATCTTTATAAAGATTAATCTCGTCACCGAATTCATCGATTACCAATTCGTCAGTACGAACCGCTGTTAATGATTTGTGCTGAGGATAACCATGGTATGCTTTTGTTATAACAGCACGGTACTGCTCTAATGTTTCCGGAATAACGCGGCCAACAGGCTGAACGTCCAGATAGTCATCGCAGCTTGTTACAGCAATCGCAGCAACAAAAAGTAATATATATTTTGAGAATTTTTTCATCTTTAATTTTAATTAGAAAGTTACATTACATCCTAAAGTAAATGACTTAGGAACTGGTTGAGCATAAATGTTTCCGAATGTTTCAGGATCAAAGTAACCTTTGTAGTCTGAACTGATTACGAATAAGTTTCTTGCCTCAACATTGAATCTGATGCTTGCAATGTTGATTTGATCTGTAAACGATTTAGGGAATGTATATCCTAAACGGATACTGCTTAATCTCATATAGCTCATTTCGCTGGCCCATGTATCTAAATAATTCAGGGTAGTGATTTGGTTTTGTCCAGAATACCATAAGTACGCCATATAAGAATCTCCGGCTGCTAAATCTTTACCATTTACCGCAGGTAAATTTGAAGAAGTGTTTGTTGGCGACCATGCATTTAATACGTCTCTGCTGTAGTTCTGTCCTCTGTCTACAATTGTTCCGTTGTAAGGAGGAGTTCTTGTTACCGTTTGTTTAATGTTGAAAGAAGCTGCAATTGCAAGGTCAAAATTTTGTACTTTGAATGTATTGGTGATACCACCCGTAAATTTAGGATCTCTGTCTCCTAAATAAACAAACAGATCTCTAAATTCAGCTGCAGTTAATTTTGACTGTGCCAGTTCTCCAGGGAAAAAGTCAGCATAAGGATCGTACAGACCAAAGAATGTTTGCGTGTTTACAGTTTCTCCTTTTTTGTTTACAAATAATGGGTAACCGTTTTCGTCGATTCCGTTTGTTTTAAATCCGAATACAGAATTTACCGGATATCCTTCTCTGTTTGGAAGATATTCTGTGTCACGAACCTGTATACGATCTACGTTACTTTTGTTGTGAGAGAAGTTAATGCTTGTATTCCATTTGAAGTTTGGACGGTCAATGTTTTTTGTAGAAAGGGTAATCTCGTAACCTTTGTTGCTTACTTGTGCCCAGTTCAGGTTGGTAAATTCAAAACCATTTTCTAACGGAAGCGCTCTTGAAGCAATTAAGTCACTACTTTTTCTTCCGTACATATCTGTTACAATGCTGATGCGGTTGTTGAATAATCCAATATCAGCTCCAATGTTAGTATTTGTCGTTTTTTCCCAACGTAATTTATCATTTGGCGGGCTGTCAATTACAATATTTTGTTCTGCTTGTCCCGGAAGAATAACAGATGAATTGTACTGACCAATTACGTAAGGAGAAGTACCTTTATCAATATTACCCTGTAAACCGTAAGAAGCACGAAGTCTTAAGTTCGATAATGTTAAGTTATCTTTTAAGAAGTTTTCTTCTGAAACCGCCCATGAAGCAGAGGTTGACCATAATGGTAAGTATTTATACTTTGGATCTACACCAAATAAATCTGAACCATCATATCTAACGCTTCCAAAAACACTATATTTTCTGTCGTAAGTATAAGAAGCCGTTGCAAAGAAAGAGGCAAATGCATTTTCATTTTTAGCTTTTACATATTGTATCCAGTCTCTTTCTCTGGCAAAAGATGAATTCGGGAAAATGATCTGCTGTGTAGTTAAGTTTTTCTCATCAAAACCAAATCCTTTAGTAGAAACTGCTGTATTGTAGTTTCTTCTTAACTCGTTACCAACCATTGCTTCAATTTCGTGTTTCTCTCCTAAAGATTTAGAATAGTTCACCATTGTTTTCAGGTTGTACTGGAAGAAATCTGTATTTGTGTTTTGAATAACACCACCAACAGGAAGGAAGTAGTTTTGTACTCCGCCGCTGAAATAGCTTGATTTCTCTCTTACGTTTCTGGTGTAGTAGGTATCTTTACCAGCAAATTTCTCATTAGAGCTGTTTTCTAACTGCAAACCTAACTGAGAGGTTACTTTTAAGTCTTTGGTAACTTTGTATTCAGCGTCTAATAAAGCTTTTACAGCTCTTGTTTTCAATTCGTGTGAAGTGTTTTCTCTTTCTTCTAAGAAGTTGAAATCTACTTTACGATCAGAGTATCCAACAATATCAGCATCATATTTGTAACTTCCGTCTTCATTGTACGGAGTTAAGTATGGGTTTACATTTCTGGAGTAGTTAGAAGGGCTTGTAAACGCATAAGCATCTGTTAAGTAAGATGTAGTTTTGTTTTCTGAACCAAAAATACCAATACCCACTTTGAATTTATCAGTGATTTCGTAGTTGTTTTTTAAGGTTATGTTGTAACGTTTGAAACCTGTTCCAATAGTAGCTCCTTTTTCATCATAGTAACCTAAAGAGAAATAATAATCAGATCTCTCTCCGCCACCAGATAAGCTTAAACCGTGCTGAGTGTTGATAGCAGTCTGGTATAATAAATTACCCCAGTTGGTATTGTTTTTTCTTAAAGAATTGATTGATTGCTGAGTTTGAGGACTCAAAGCAGAGAATCCGCCATTTCTGTAAGCTGCTAATTCATTTGATCCGTTTAAGATACGCATAATATCTCCACCGTCAGCTCTGTAAGTTAATTCCTCACGTGAAGCAAGACCAAGTTCAAAATCAACTTTTTCGTTTGCGTCCATTAAGTTTAACTTAGAAAAATCAGGTCTTTGTGTAATAAAGGTGTTTGTGTTAAGGCTTACCACCATTTTACCGGCACGTCCTTTTTTAGTGGTTACCACGATTACACCATTTGCGGCACGGGCACCATAAATAGCAGTTGCAGCAGCATCTTTAAGAATCGTAATATCTTTAATATCGTCAGGGTTTAAACCAGCAATAGAGTAGTTGTTTAATACATCAATATTGTCTTTATCAAAATTTTTAGGAGTATCGTTTCCTTCTAATGGAAGACCATCCAATACCCATAAAGGATCCTGCGTACCGTTAAGAGAAGCAGTACCCCTGATTCTGATTTTAGCAGGTGCTCCGGGTGCTCCGGATGGCGTACTTACGGCAACTCCGGCAATTTGTCCCACTAATAACTGGTCAATGCTCGAAACCCCTGTCTGCTGGATTGCAGCCATGTCGATTTTCGTAACCGCAGCAGTAAGTTTTCTTTTCTCGATTTTTTGATAACCGGTAACTACAACCTCCTGAAGTTTTGCTGTTTCAGATTTTAAGTTAACAGTATAATTTTTTTGAGCGTCTAATTCCAAAGTATACGATTTGTATCCCATGAAAACAATTCTCAAAGCAGTAACATTTTTTGCAATTTTCAAACTGAATTTACCATCAAAATCTGTAGTAGTTCCAATAGCTTCACTCTGAATAATACCTGCCATAGCAGTTTTGTTTGAGATGGAATTATTCTCAACGAAGATAGACGCACCGGGAATTGGCGACAAGTCTGCTTCATCTTGAATGATCCCCGTAATAGTTCGGGTTTCCTGCGAGTATCCTGCGATGGCCAGGAACAGCAGTAAGGCATGTAGAATTTTTTTCATGTTTTGGGTTTGTAATTATTAAAAGGTTGTATTATTCAGGGCTCTTTCGATTCGTTGTATTAAATCGAGGTAATGGTTTTGGGTAGATAAATCTCCGGTGCTCTTTTTTAGTTTTAACAGCTGAAGCACTTTTGTTAATTCTCCTTTTTTATCAGAAGTCACTTCTGTAACTCTTTTTAGAGAATAGTTATTAATGTTTCTCGCCATATGTTCATCATCTCCAGAGCATAAATGAGGCATTTGTAATGTTTCCTGTATTTCGACAGGTTTTTTGATATCTGTTTTTTCAAATAGTTTGTTTGTAGAAACAATCAAAACATCAACATAATTTTTCTGGGTCATTCTTTCCAGAATAGTCAGAGATTTATTTTGGATAGTTCCTGCAAACACACTCTGATGTATTTTTTTAAACAACTCATTTACGGTAAAAACCTTCTCATTGGTTTTGTTCTGCTGATACAATTCATTTTCTGTCATTCGAAGCAGACGCTCATCATTGAACAAACTGTACATAACATCGTATTGCAGTTCTCTGGCAAGTGTGTAAGGAGTATATTCGTAAGGTCCAATAGGGGAGTCTTTCAATGGATTTGTTTTTTCTAAAATCCCATTAAAAAATAACCATTGAGGAATTGTAATTACATTTTTAGTTAAATAATCTGCGGCCTTTTTCTGCATCACTGCAGGAACCGCTGTATAACTTTGTTTGTTGTCACCGTGAACTGTTGTGTTTAAGTAAATACCGCCAATATTTGCCATTACATGACGATTGTACATAAACCATTGTCCGATAGTTCCAATATACAGTTTACCCGTTTCGTAATAAGACTGATCTTTATCGTAGGTCCAGTTTACGATATTATCTACAACACGTTTTAAGTTTTTCAAACCATATTCGCTGGCTTTAACAGCATCGTTTCCTAAATCTTCAGACTGCGAGCGGGGATCAATTATACTTCCCTGCTGTTCGCCGTAAAAATAAATAGGGTCATCCTGATGTTTTGTAATTAAGGCGTTTAGTTTTGCTGTCTCGTTTTCGTCAGGCGAATACCATCTGTAACCCCATTCAATAGCGTATTTATCATATTCTCCAATTTTTGGAGTAATTACGGTAACATTATCTTCAGGCTGTGCCACATAATTATAACGGGCATAATCCATGATAGAAGGAGCGGTACCGCCCATTTTGGCTGTGAATTCTTTAGATCGTAATGATTCTACATCATAAGCAAAAGAAGCGCCCATATTGTGTTTTAAACCAAAAGTATGTCCTACTTCATGCGAGGATACAAAACGAATAGCTTCTCCCATATGTTCATCGCTGAATTTGTTTCCTCTGGCTTTCGGATCAATTGGTCCGGTCTGGATGCGCATCCAGCTTTGAAGCGAAGTCATCACATTGTGCCACCATATAATGTCGGCTTCAATAATTTCTCCGCTTCTTGGGTCAACAACCGACGGACCCATAGCATTGGATTTTGGCGAAGCCGCATAGGTAATAACCGAATAACGAACATCATCAATATCAAAATCTAAATCTTGTTCAGTAGGTTCTTTTGCGATAATCGCATTTTTAAAACCAGCTTTTTCAAAAGCTGCCTGCCAATCGTGTACCCCATCAATAATATACTTTCTCCATTGTTTTGGAGTCGATGGATCGATGTAATAAACGATTGGTTTTTTCGGCTCTACTAATTCACCTTTCAAATAACGTTCTTCATCTTCTTTTTTAGGTTCTAAACGCCAGCGGGTAATCAATTCTTTTTCAAGCATTGCCTGCTGTTCATCGGTAAAATACCAATGCTGTTCTGTAAAATAACCAATTCTGTTGTCAGAAAAACGTGGTTTCATTGGAGTTTTATCCAATAAAATAATATTAGTTGTAACGCCCAGTGTAATAGGTACTGTAGGACCATTATCGCTGAAAGAAGTTGTAAGCTGTGATTTTACAACAATGTTTTTAGGGAAAGATTTTAATCCTTCGATATAGGATAAATCAGATTTTGCAGAACCGCTTAAGCCAATGTTATTGAAAACATCATTAAAGCTTTTTTGTTTTCCGTCGAAAATCTTGTTTACTTTTATAACCACCGAAGTCGAATCGTTGTTCTTGGTTTCAATATCAAAAACTTCGATAATCGATTCGGAGAAATTGTCAATAACAGAAGCCGTAATGGCGTCTTCTTTAGGAGAAGAAACCTTAGGCTGATAGGTTTTTACCCAGACTTTTTTTGCAATTGTATCTTTATAAAAGGAAATGATTTTATTTTCGTAATTCATCCCTTTGTTTAAGCCGCGGTCATTAATCTCGTAAGGAACCTGGGATAATTTATTTACAACCAGAAATTTTCTTTTAAACAAACTATCCTGAATTTCGAAATAAACATCAGTTTTAACCTGAATGACATTGAATAGTCCTTTTTTTAGTGTTCCCTTTTTTATAAGGTCACTATATTTTTTACCTTTTTTGGAGTCAATAGAATCTTTTTTTACAAGTTCAGTCTCTGTTTCTTTTTTCTTTTTCTTTTGAGCAGGAACAGTAACAGGAATGAATAATAATAATAGTAGTAAGCAGAATAATTTTACATTATGCAGGAATGCCTTTTCCTTCATTTTGATGTTAAGTTAAAGTTAATTTTCGTCGAAACTATTCGATTTTAGCTGAGAAAAAAAACAAAACGGAGTGAATGGCTTTTTTTTAGGAGTGAATGGTTATTAAAGGCAGAATACATACGAATTTGCCGTCATTTTCTAAGGCGCTTAAATTGGTTCTGGAGTAGAAATTATAGATACTTGTCAGATATTTTAACCCAAAATTTGTACCAGGTTCACTGTGCAGCTTTTTTTGAAGATTATTAGTGATTATTACCTGATCTTTCTGAATCAGAATTTGAGTTGTTAACGGATTTTCCTGAGTAGCGCTGTTGTGCTTAATAGCATTTTCGACCACTACCTGAAAAGCCAGGTACGGAATAAATTTATCAAGTGATTCTTCATCTTCAATTTTAATAGAAAAAAATAATTCTTCCTTAAAACGGGTCTGCTGCAAAAAGATATATTTTTCGATAAACAATAATTCGTCTTTAAGCGATACGATATTCCTGGCCGGCGGATCGATTAAATAACGATAAATGCGGGATAAGTTCAGCGTGAATTTCTGAGCCGTTTTAACATCGCTGCCTACTAACATATAAAGTGAGTTGAGTGAATTAAATAAAAAGTGCGGATTAATCTGCTCCTTTAAATGCTGCAGCTGCATAAGTGCTTTTTCTTTTACCACTTTTTCGTTTTCGACAAGAAGCCTGTTTTTTTCTTTAATGGCGATTCCCTTTTCTTTATAAGCACGTCTGTTGGCATAAGAAAATAAATAGAAAATCAGCAGAAGCATTACTGTTGTAATCGAATAGATCCAGGTGGAGTATTTTTCAATTAACGCCGTGTTTTCGTTAATAATGTTTTTTGGAAAATTAACACATACAAACCAATGTGAATTTTTAAGGTCTAATTTTTTTGTAAAACGGATAACATCCAGTCCTAAATATTCAGACATGGTGATTCTTTTTACATAATCCTGTTTTTTAGGAAATATAGTGTCAATGGCACGGGTAGAAGAAATCTCATAAATATTTTTTCCTATAAATTTCAATTCGGGATGATAAATACATCTTCCTGACTGATCAAAAATAAAAGCATAATTATTGGTCGATTTGATGTCTACTGTAGAAAGGTAATCAACAAGTTTTTTTAAGTTGATATCGTAGCCATAACGAACAATGGTGTTTTTTGAGGTGAGTTTAAAATAAATTCTCCAAACCCATTCCTTTCCCTGTGGAATAATAACACTGAGATGATCCCGATCTTTATTTTTTTGAATAAAATCGGCGGCATTTTTTTTCAGGACATCAGAAATAGAATCCGTTCCAAACTGAATTTTGTTATCGTTTATCTGAAACCAGTTATCAGCTACTAATAAATTGGTGTTTTGAACCGAAGACAAAACATGTAATTTGGAAGCCAGTTCTTCTGGCCGGCTAATTTTTAAAACGTGCTTTATTCTGTTTTCCTGTTCCAGAAATTTCGAGAATTCCTGCGACAAAAATTCCTGCTTTTTAATAAAGTTGCGCTGAGCTGATTCTTCATTTGCCTTTTCGGTAAGATCAGTAATCAGATTACTTAAGATGTATACAGAAGAAACTGTAATAAGAATGGAGATGATTACGTAAATTACGAAAGCACGTCTGGATGTTATTTTTTTTAATCTAAATTTCAAAGAAGTATCTGTAATTTAATTCGCAGCCGAGAATTGCGAATCGTATAAGTTTTTATAATAGCCATCAGACTTTATTAATAATTCCTGATGTGTTCCCTGTTCCACAATTAGTCCTTTATCCATTACCACAATTTTATCAGCATTTACGATTGTTGCCAGTCGGTGGGCAATAATAATCGAAGTCCTTCCTTTGGTAATAGTTTCGGTTGCACGCTGAATTAATTCTTCAGAATAGGTATCGATAGATGAAGTGGCTTCATCCAGAATCAAAATACTCGGATTGCTCACATACGAACGTAAAAAAGCAATCAGCTGTCTTTGTCCTGACGAAAGCATGACACCGCGTTCCTTGACATCAAAATCATAATTATCGGGAAGACTCATGATAAAATCATGAACACCGATTTTCTTTGCAGCATCCAAAACCTTTTCGCGCGTAATTTCAGGATTATGAAGTGTGATATTGTTGTAAATCGTGTCGGCAAACAAAAACACATCCTGTAAAACGACAGCAATTTGTTTTCTTAAAGAAGCCAGAGTGTAGTTTTCAATATTTTCGTTATCAATACAAATGGTACCGCTGTTGATTTCGTAAAAACGGTTCAGCAGATTAATAATAGTTGATTTTCCTGCTCCGGTCGAACCTACAATGGCAACAGTCTGCCCCGAATCGACAGATAAATCAATACCTTTTATAACTTCTTCTTCGGGGATATAACTAAAACGCACTTGTTTAAAATCAATTTTCCCATTAAAAACAGGAGCTTCAATAGTTCCGGTATCCTGAATATGATCCTGAGTATCGATAATGTCAAAAACACGATTAGCAGCAATCATTCCCAGCTGCATCTCATTGAATTTATCTGCAATCTGTCGTAACGGGTTAAACAGCATTCCAATAAACATCGTGTAGGAAAATAAATCTCCAAACGTTGTAAAATTATCTCCGTTTAAAATTTTAAAGCCTCCAAAAACGACTACCAATCCTAAAGTAATCGATGAAATAATATCGGCAATAGGGAAGAAGATGGAGTTGTATAAAATGGTTTTAATCCAGGCTACCCGGTGTTTGTCATTTATCACCCTGAAGTTTTCGGCTTCTATTTTTTCGCGGTTAAAAAGCTGCACGATTTTCATTCCCGTTACACGTTCCTGAACAAAGGAATTCATGTTGGCAATTTGTGTACGGACTTCCTCAAAAGCAACCTGCATTTTACGCTGAAAAATTCGGGTAATATAAACCAGAATAGGCATCGCAACAACCACAATCCAGGTAAGTTTCCAGTTCATATAAAACATGAAAATCAAAACCACCAGTATTTTCATCAAATCGCTTATAATCATAAACAATCCCTGACTGAAAATACGTGCTATAGATTCAATGTCCGAAACCGATCTGGTAACCAGCTGTCCAACCGGAACCAAATCGAAGTATTTCATTCTGAAACTTAAAATGTGTTTGAAAAGTTTGTTGCGGATATCTTTTACAATATCCTGACCGAGCCAGTTGGCCCAGTAGACAAAATAGAACTGGGAAAAAACTTCCATCATCAAAACCGCTCCCATTAACATAATGTACAATAATAAGCCTGTTTTGTCGTGAGTCTTAATATAGCCGTCGACCGTTTGTTTTAATAAATAAGGCCTAAGGGCGGCAAAAATAGAGAGCGAAACCGCAAAAACAATAACGCCGTAATAACGCCATTTATAAGGTTTCGTATATTTTAAAATCCGTTTGAATAATCCGGTATCAAATGCTTTTGCTTTCATTTTTTTTGATGCTTTAAGCTTTAGGCTTTAAGCGATAGAATTTTAATAAAGAGCTTAAAGCTTACTGCTTAAAGCCTATAGCCTATAGCTATAAATAATCGTAATATATTTTGGTTAAATACAAACCATGTGCAGGGACAGAAAACCCGGCTTTCTCTCTGTTTTTACTGGCAATAATAGTTTCAAAATCGGCCAGCGTAATTTTGTGCAATCCAATGTTAATTAAAGTTCCTACAATGGCCCGGACCATATTTCGTAAAAAACGGTTGGCAGAAATCGTAAAAACCAGTTTGTCGTTTTCCTGTTTCCAGTAGGCTTCAAAAATCGTGCAGTCAAATGTGTTGACATCAGTATTGACTTTTGAAAAACACTGAAAATCGGTATGTTTCAATAAAATCTCAGCAGCGGTATTCATTAAGTCAACATCCAGTTTTTGGGTAACATACCAGCTCAGTTCTTCTAAAAACGGATTTTTTACGGTATTGATATGATATTCATAAGTTCGTTTTGTCGCATCGAAACGACAGTGTGCCTCATCATGAACAGGAATCAGGTTATACACCGCAATATCTTTTGGTAAATACGAATTTAACTTATGGACCAAAACCGGAATATCAAATGATTTTTCCAGATCAAAATGCCCGTACATTTCCCCGGCATGAACACCCGTATCTGTTCGTCCTGCTCCCATAACATTTATAGGCGAATTTAATAAAACCGAAAGCGCTTTATTTAATGTTTCCTGAACAGAAGAGGCATTTGGCTGAAACTGCCAGCCATGATAATGGGTTCCGTTATAAGCAAAATGAATAAAATATCTCATTTAAAGATTCTGAGTTTTTTGAGGTGCAAAGGTACAAAGGTTTTTTTTAAATGCTGCTAAGGTTGTGAGGGGACTAGTTTTTTGTGCCGGAACAATGGCTCAAAAATGCAAAGGTTCCGAGATTTGTAGTTTGAATGTTATAAAAGAGTAGAGACGTGCTATTATGCCTATAACTTTCATAGATAAAAAATAAAACAGAATCAACATTGGTGGTTACTGTTTTTCAACATAAAAAACCTTTGTACCTTTGCATCTATGAACCTTTGCATCTTAGTAAAAAATTGAAAAAAATCCTTCTCTTATCCGATACGCATTCCCATATTGACGATACTATCTTAAAATATGCCGCTCAGGCCGATGAAGTCTGGCATGCAGGAGACATTGGGGATCTGCAGGTGACAGATACACTTAAAAAACTCAAGCCGCTTCGCTGCGTTTACGGAAATATTGATGATTCGAAAGCACGAATTGAATTTCCGCTTCACAATCGTTTTTTATGTGAAAATGTTTCGGTCTGGATTACCCATATTGGAGGATATCCGGGAAAATACAATCCTGCTGTCAGAGATGAAATGGCTTCGAATCCGCCTAAATTATTTATTTGTGGTCATTCGCATATACTGAAGGTGATGTTTGATAAAAAAAATAATCTGCTTCATATGAATCCCGGTGCAGCTGGAAAAAGCGGGTTTCATCAAATGCGTACCATGCTTCGTTTTGTGATCGACGATGATAAAATAAAAGATCTGGAGATTATTGAGATCGGTAAAAAATAAGAGTTTAAGAAATAGGAACTTTTATTTTAACAGAAGTCCCGGTATTTTCATTGGCCCGGGAAATAATAGAAAAACTTCCTTTTAGTTTTTTAATCCGAACCCTGATTCTGTTTAATCCAAAGCCTTCTGTTTCGTGCTGGTTTTCGGCATTAAACCCTTTGCCGTTATCATGTATGATGATAATAAGCTGATGATGATTTTCATGCAGTGAAAGCTGGGCTTTTTGGGCACCGCTGTGTTTAATGATATTATTGAAAAGTTCCGAAATTATAAAGTAAAGCTTGGTTTCAAACTTTTCAGAATAGCGGGTATCAGTTGAAACAGAACTTGAAAAAGTAAAATGAATGCCGGAGTTTGAGTTTCTTTCGCATAAATCTTCAAGTGCATATATTAATCCGAAACGAATAAGCAGGGTAGGTACCAGATCATGCGAAATATCCCTTAAAAGGTCATGGGCCTGGACCAGAATTGCTTTAGTTTTCTGGATTTCTTCTGACTGGACGTTGTGTTTCGTGGTAAAAACGTTCAGGTGCAGTCCGGCAGAAGATAACAGTGAATTGATGTTATCGTGTAAAAAGGCGGCTATTTTTTTTTGTTCTGCTTCCTGGCTGTCAATTCCCGCATTTATTACATTTAACAGGATTTTCTGCTTTGTGTCTTTGCGTTTGATTTTCTGTTTTAACTTGTTGTTTTGATACACAAAGTAGAAAAGAAAACAAAGTATAATGACCAGAACAATAAACAGACTAACTACTTTTTTATTTCTTAACTGTTCGTGTTTAACCTGATCAAAAAGGTGTTTTTTTTTAGTATTTTCAATAGAAATACCGGATTGCTTTAAAGGAGTGTACTGCTGCCCAAAGAGTTGGTTTCCGGAAGAAATAAGAATGAGAAATGAGATAAGTATTCTGGTAAAAAACATAAAACAGTATGATTTCTAGATTATTTATGCAGTTTTAATTACGGGTTTATTAAGTTGTTTTTCAGGGCATATTTAACCATTCCGATTGTATTCTTTATATTGAGTTTTTTCATTATATTTTTTCTGTGCGTTTCTACTGTATTTACACTTATAAAAAGCTGTTCGCTAATTTCTTTACCGCTGTATTCTAAACAGATCAGCTTTATAATTTCAATTTCCCGCGGACTTAGAATGGGATTTTCAGTATAGAGGTTCTGGTTTATTTTAGGATTGTTCTGAGAAAACATGCTGAATATTTTCTCTCTCACCGCATCAGAGAAATATTCCTGTCCCTGATTAACCGCTTCAATAGCTTCAATGATATTTTCTCCCGCACATTTTTTAGTCAGATAGCCTTTTGCGCCCAGTTTCATTACTTCTTTTATGATTTTCAGATCGTCATAACTGGATAAGATAATGACTTTACAGGGAAAACCTTTCTCATGAAATTCTTTTAAAACTTCAATACCGTCTTTCTCCGGCATACTGATGTCCAGAATTAAAATATCGGCATGATTCTGCAGGACATCGTCGTAAATTGTTTTTCCATTTAAGGAGCTGCCTGCTACTTCGAAATTTGAAACCGTCTGAAGTAAATTAGTCAGTCCGTCAATAAGTACCTGATGATCATCAGCCAGATGTATTTTTATTTTGTCGTCCATATTTGCTTTTGAAACCAACTGCAAATTTATGAAAAAATTATCTTACAAAATGGTTTTTGGATAATTTTAAAAAATAAGCCACAAAAAAACCCGAATCTAAATTCGGGTTCTCTTCGCACAAAAAATTAAGTTTATAGGTTTATCTCAACCGGTCTACAGATTTTACAAGATCTTCGTCCTTTTTGATGGCCTTATTAGCAAGTACTAATAACACGATAGCAGCAATAGGAAGAAACATCCCAATACCTTTCTCAGAAACAGCTTCTGCCGTTTCTCCAGATAAATTTAGAGAACGATAAACAAATAATCCTAATAAAATTAAATTTAATATTATGTTCAGCCTGTTCATCACAAACTGATTTTGTCTCTTTTTAAATGAAATGATACTAATGATGGTAAGCACAGTGCTTAATCCCAGTATCATGGTGTAAGGCTGGCTTTGCATGAAATAAAAAGCTTTACCTGTGTTTAATGTCCAAAGCGGCATAAAAAACATTAAAACCCCTGTAATGACAAAGGTCAGAATTAAATATACGGTTTGAATTCGTTGTAACATAACTTGAAATTGTTTTACAAAAATATATTTTCTTTTTTTAAAATACTATTGTATGATTAAATTTTATTCGTATTATTGCATCAAAATACCGTAAGCACTTCATACTGCGGTCAATCGAAAAAAAAATATCTACCTATTCTTTTTACAATATTTCCTTTAAAATAATTAAACTCATAGAACATTCATGTTTGATATTTCTGCATTAAAAGAAATGAAGCTTTCTGAGCTTCAAGAAATAGCTAAGTTAGCTAAAACTATAAAGATCAACGGCGTTAAAAAAGATACTCTGATTACCCAGATATTAGCGCATCAGGAAGCGACTGCAGCGCCGCCTGCGGAAACTATTGCAGAAAAAGAAACAAACACGGATAAACCCAAAAGAGCCCGAATTGCACCGGCAAAGAAAGCAGCTGCCAAAAGCGCTCCGGTTCTGGATTTTGATACTATAGAGGAAGCTCCAAAAAAAGATACAGTTCCGGCTGCTGCTGAAGAAAAAACAGAAGCACCGGTTGAGGAGTCAAAAGATATAAAAGAGGTAAAAGAAACTAAAACAGCAGAGAAAAAAGGAACCAAAGCTGTTAAATTCAATAAGTCGGCTTACGAAAAGAAAGTCGCTCAGCAAAAGGAAAAAGAAGCTGCCAAAGAAGTCGTTTCTGCAGAAGAAGCTACAGAGAATATAACAACAGAACCAGTCGCTGAAAAGACTGAAAATACTGCTCCGGTTAAAAAGAGTAACCCTAATCAGCATAAAAACCAAACTCCCGGTCAGAATCCAAACCAAAATCCAAATCAAAACCCTAACCAAAACGGGAACGGAAATGGTAACAACGGGAATCCAAATCAGAACCAAAATCATAAAAACAAAAAAAACAACAATAATTTCAGGGATTCAGACTTTGAGTTTGACGGAATTATCGAAAGTGAAGGTGTTTTGGAAATGATGCCGGACGGTTACGGATTTTTGCGTTCTTCTGATTATAATTATTTGGCTTCTCCCGATGATATTTACTTGTCAACTTCACAAATCAGATTGTTTGGTTTAAAAACCGGAGATACTGTAAAAGGTGTGGTTCGTCCTCCAAAAGAAGGCGAGAAGTTTTTTCCTCTTGTTCGTGTGTTAAAAATTAACGGACATGATCCGCAGGTAGTTCGTGACCGCGTTTCTTTCGAACACCTGACTCCTGTTTTTCCTTCTGAAAAATTCAAATTAGCCGAAAAAGGCAGTTCTATATCTACCCGTATTATCGATTTATTTTCTCCTATTGGTAAAGGACAGCGCGGAATGATCGTTGCCCAGCCAAAAACAGGTAAAACAATGCTTTTAAAGGATATTGCCAATGCCATCGCAGCCAATCATCCGGAAGTATATTTAATTGTTCTGCTGATCGATGAGCGTCCTGAGGAGGTTACCGATATGCAGAGAAGTGTTAGAGGAGAGGTTATTGCGTCAACTTTTGACAGAGAGCCGCAGGAACACGTAAAAATTGCCAATATCGTTCTTGAAAAATCAAAACGTTTAGTAGAATGCGGACATGATGTGGTAATTTTATTAGATTCGATAACACGTCTGGCAAGAGCCTATAATACCGTTCAGCCGGCGTCCGGAAAAGTATTAAGCGGTGGTGTTGATGCCAATGCATTGCAAAAACCAAAACGTTTCTTCGGGGCGGCAAGAAATGTTGAAAACGGAGGTTCTTTAAGCATCATTGCAACGGCTTTAACCGAAACAGGTTCTAAAATGGACGAGGTGATCTTTGAAGAATTTAAAGGAACCGGTAACATGGAACTTCAGTTAGACCGTAAGATTGCTAACAAACGTATTTTCCCGGCTATCGACCTTACTTCATCAAGTACACGCCGCGACGATTTACTATTAGACGAAAAAACATTACAGAGAATGTGGATCATGCGCAAATATTTATCCGATATGAACCCGGTAGAATCTATGGACTTTGTAAACGACCGCTTTAAGAAAACCAAAAACAACGAAGAGTTTTTGATTTCGATGAATGACTAGTTAAAGTTGCTAAGGTTCTAAGATACTAAGTTTCTGAGTTTTTTAGTATTTTAAAGAATAAGAGAATAAAAATATATAAAGCATAAAAAAAGGATGAGTTAAACTCATCCTTTTTTTATTAACTTTCCTAAGAGGATATCAGTGTTTTAGAGTCTTAAAACCTTAGTATCTTAGAATCTCAGAACCTTAGCGACTTATTTTTTATCCACTACAGGTCTGTTGTCTCTGTTAGCCAGTTCCCAGGCAACAGCAAAAGCCAGTTTGGTTCTTTTGGTTAAAGCGTCGTATTCGATTTTTTGAGGTTCGTCGCCTTTTCCGTGGTAGTCTTCGTGAACCCCATTAAAGAAGAAAACGGCCGGAATGCCATGTTTAGCAAAGTTATAGTGGTCAGAACGCTCATAAAAACGATTTGGATCTTTAGGATCGTTAAATTTAAAATCAAGATCCATTTTGATGTATTTTTCATTTTGTGTCACAACAGCATTGTGTAAGTCTGTTGATAAACGGTCAGCCCCAATTACATATACGTAATTGTTCGTGTTGGCGTGTTCCACATCACGACGTCCGATCATGTCAATGTTAATGTCTGAAATAGTATTGGCGATTGGAAATAAAGGGTTTTCAGAATAAAAACGAGAACCGTGTAAGCCATGTTCTTCACCTGTTACATGCAGGAACAAAATAGAACGTTTTGGTCCGTGTCCCTGTTTTTTGGCTTTAGCAAAAGCTTTTGCCATTTCGATAACCGCTACAGTTCCTGAACCGTCATCATCGGCTCCGTTATAAACCTCTCCGTCTTTAATTCCCACGTGGTCATAATGTGCTGAAATAACCAGAACTTCATCCGGTTTTTCAGAACCCTCGATATAAGCCCAGATGTTTTCGGAATCCTGTAAATTCTGATTACGTCTCGCATTTAAATACGATGCCGGAATGTGCTGATAAAAGTCTGATGCTCCCTTTGGAAACGAGATACCGCTTTTTTTGTACTGCTCAATCATATAAAGACCTGCTTTTTTCTGTCCTGCAGATCCTGTCTCACGGCCTTCCATCTCATCTGAAGCAATTACATAAAGCATTTTCTTTAAATCTTTCTCAGAAATAGAGTTTATGTACTTGGTTGGATCTGAATTATCCTTTGATGTAACTGCCTGCGTATTTTTGCACGAAAACGCAGAAGCAATTAATAATAGGACTAACAATTTTTTCATTTTGGTACTAGTGTAAATTAATAAATGTGTAAAGAATATATAAAGTGAGTAAAGTTAGAATAAAAAGTGAATTTATGATGAATAATAAGAAACTTTTTACAAAAGATATGATTCTGGACTCACCATAGAAACGATGGTGGGCCGGATAAAAATAGTAACACATCCAGATTGTTCCTGCAAATGTTATAATTGATGATAGGTAAGACAGCGGACTGTCTTCTCCTAAAAGACCAATTAAACGGTCTATAATAAACATGATAAGAAAAATCAGCAGAAGGAAAGAGAAGTAATGAAGCGTAAAAATCCCATGATCAAAATAGTACCATTTCTTTTTGTTGTGAAAAATCCATAAGAAGAAGGCAAAAAACGGCATGATGATAAAGAGAATTTTTGGGAGATTGTGAAAGAACGATTCAACAAACTTAGCGTAAATCTCTTTTTTGGTGTATTTTTCGGTAATGGGGATTGCTTTTTCAGTAAACCAATAAGAAGACGCGTTCAGTTTCTCACTTTCTTTTCCATATTTCTGAATCGAATCGATTTCTTTCATTGTTTTAAAATGAAAATATTTTTTGTTTTCCTTCTTGCTTAAACTATCAGTAGTTTTAGAAATTTCTTTGCTCAGTGCCTCTTCGCTTTTATCAATTCCCTGGTCGATTTTGCTGGGAAACATCGCAATCAGTAAAAAGGTAATAAAACTGATAAAAATATACAGTCGAACCGGAGCCAGATATGACAATCGTTTTCCCGAAAGGTATTCTTTGGTAAGTGTTGAAGGTTTGAACAGCAGGTTTTTTATGGTTTTCCAGAAAGCATTTTCATAGTGCGTCAGGTCTTCAAAAAAATGAACAAACAAATGGTGAAAGGTCTTTCGGGAATCGCTGTTTTCCTGTCCGCAGTTGGGACAAAACTTTAGTTCTACAACGTGCCTGCAGTTTAAACAGGTTTTGTCTTCTCTGATTTTGTTATGTGACATTGGTTGTTTTAGTTGGTTTTGAATGGGTAGTGGTTATGGTTTTATTTTTTCAGGACTTCGTTTAAGAAAAGCTGTAAATGTTCAAAAGACCTTTTGGCAGCGACAGCATTGTAAGCAGCGCCTTTTGAATTGTCGTTTCCGGCTTCTGGATTGGTAAAAGAATGTACAGAATTAGCATAATAAATCATCTGCCAGTCTGCTTTTGAATCGCGCATTTCCTGTTGGAAAGCGGTAATTTCTTCCTTAGGGACAAAAGGATCGTCGGCTCCGTGGCAGATTAAAACTTTTGCAGCAGCCGTTTCAACCGGTCTCGCAGCATCCTTGCCCAGACCTCCGTGAAATGACGCAGCCCCTTTTATATTCAAATGTCCGCGTACAGCTTCCAGTACTCCTGTTCCTCCAAAACAGTAACCAATGGCGACAATATTATCTGCATTGGCCCCTGATTTTACTAATTCCTGTAAAGCGGCATTGATTCGTTTTTGATAGGCTTCATAATTCGTTTTGTAAAAACCGGCCTGTTTTCCGGCTTCTCCGGTGTTTTTAGGATAATTCCCTTCGCCGTATATGTCAGCGATAAAAACATGATACCCTAATTTGGATAAATCTTCGGCAATTCCTTTTGAGGCATTATCGATTCCCAGCCAGGCTGGTAAAAGTAAAATCCCGGGATTGTTACTGCTTTTTTTGGCAGATTTAATAAATAAACCATTCAGTGTCTGGTTTCCTTCAGAATATTTTACGGGTTTTAATTGTGCTTCCATAGTAGTCGAAAACAGTATTACAGCGAGAACAAGTATGATTGATTTTTTCATTTTTAGTACAATTTTTAACAAATATCAGAAATATTATGTTACAAAAAAACCTCGTAAGCTATTTCACGAGGTTTATTTAACAAAATTGGATTACTTCTTTTATTCTCCGGGATGATAAGTTCGTTCGGCATTTTTGATCACATCTTCTTTATAAAACAGGACTTCTTTAAACTGCCCGTTTTTGTACATCTCCGCCTGATCGGTAAAATGTTTCGAATTAATATTTCCGCTGTTTCCACCTGCAAGCAGTGATTTAGCTCTTATTCTCGAACCAAATTCAACCGCGCATACAAAACTGTTACCGTTGTAACCATAACGTTTTTTGGAGCTGTCCTGATAATTGCTTTTAAAAGAAGGCAGACTTCCCCAGGAACCCGGGCCGTAACCAATTGGCAGACTGGTTTTATTATCGTCATATTTTAAATCAATGTCGCCATTTATTCTTTGAAAGCGGTTAATCTCTCCCCATGCCACTTTCCAGGTTCCCCATTTGCTTTTCAGGTCTTTTATAACCGTCTGGAGCTGTGGGATCATTTGTGATGCAGCGGCATTTTTGGCAAAATTGACGGTGTTTTGTACCTGATCCAATTCGCCTTCGTCGATATACGCTTTTTGGATAACAGGATCTAATTTATAAGCCCATTCTATGGCTAAGGCTGCTGCGACTGAATTTTCTTTGGCATAATAATCCCAGTTTTTTAAAACAGAAATGGGTTCTGCTAACTCGGAATATTCAACTGATCCGGGTTTTATATTTTTTTCGAAAATTGTAATCAGGCTTGGGATTAGTATTTCGAAAATTGAAAGTTTGGTGTCGTAACCATCGGCAATTACTTTGTCAATAGTGTATTTGTCGCTTTTGCTAAAGATACGTACTGCATTTACACCTCTGAAGTTTTCTCCGTCCGGTGCCATATAAGGGACATAATTTTCTTTTTTCGGACTGTTATCTCCGGCTGCAGAAAAAGGGGTAGAGTTACAGTTTTGGAGCCATCCGTTTACAGGATTGTACAAATGTACGGTTTCATCGACTTCATGAAGTCCTTTCCATTGTGTTGCCGAAACAGAACCGTCGACTACTTTTGCCCAGTTTAGTTTTTTATCTCTTACCGGAATAAAATTACCATGCCAGTACGCAATATTTCCTTTATTATCGGCATAAACGGTATTGTTGGATGTGTTGGCTTTTAAATCCATGGCCTTTTTGTAGTCTTCAAAACCACTCGATTTAGTTCGTACCCAGCTCTGAATCAAACTGGTCATAGAACGGTTATTCGATTTTAAGCTGATCCATTTTCCGTCTCTTTTAGCCATAACCGGACCGTTATTGGTGAAAAAAGTTTTGAATTTTTTAGGAATAAGCTTTCCTTTTTCAAGATATTGAATGGTTATGTCTTTTTCAATAACAGGAAATAGTTTACTGTCAAACTCATAATAGAACTTTCCCTTTTTGCGGGTGATTTTTTCGGCATACATATCTGCAACATCTACATTTGAGGAAGTATGCATCCAGCCGCAGTTTTCATTAAATCCCTGGTAAATAAAAAATTGTCCCCAGGTTACAGCTCCGTAAGCATTCAGGCCTTCTTCACTTGAAACCTGTACTTCGGGCCTGAAATAAAAAGTAGTATGAGGATTAATATATAAAATGGCATTTCCGTTTGCTGTTTTAGAAGGTGCAAAAGCAAAACCATTAGAACCCGTCTGTACATATTTTTCCCTTTCTACATAAGCTACTTTATCATTGCTGCCGGAATAAAAGGACTTTAATTCTCCGGTTGAAAGATCTGCAGTACTTATGGCACCAATGCTTCCGTCTGTCCAGAGCAGCGGGAACCAGGGTTCAAACCGGGTAAGAAGTATCGGTTTTACTTCCGGATGTTTGTAGAGGTAAAAATTAATCGCATCCGCATAACTGTTTAAAAGTTTTTTAAGCCAGCCAGGTGCTTTTTTATAATCGGTTTTAGCTTCTTTTGTATCAATTAAAAGTTTAATCTCTAAATCATTATATAAAACAGATTCTCCTTTGATTTCGGCAAGGCGTCCCAGTTTTTCTATATAATTCATTTCGATTCTTTTAAAATCATCTTCGCATTGAGCGTACAGCAGTCCAAAAACGGCATCGGCATCTGTTTTTCCGTAAATATGCGGAATTCCCCAGTTGTCCCGAATAATGGTGACTTGTTGAGATGATTTCTCCAGTCGGTTGATTTCTTTTTTAGATAAGATTTGGGCTGAAGCCGAAACGCTTAGTAAAAGACATACTGCGAAGGAGACTATTTTATGATAATAGCGCATGTTACTTAATTTTAAATTTTTGCCCTGCTGTATAAATGCTCATCTGCAGGCTTTCTATCGAAATCAGGTTGTTCGTCTTTGATTTTTGAATTCCTTTTGGGTTTCGCATTACAATGACTTCACTTTCGCCGGCGGCTTCAATCTCATTATTTCTTACGATAATAGCAGTGGCTTCGTCAATGCCGATTCCGGTTAAGGAAGGGAATTCCACTAAAGCTGAAAGCAGTCGGTTATAACGGTTTCTCTTTAAAAAATGCTGATCGATAACGGCTGTTTTTAATAATCCCAAACCTTCGGCAGTTTCAAGGTTATCGTATCGGATATTATCAAAAGTACCTGAATATTCTTTTTCCAGTTTTTGGTTTCCGGTGATCATTTTTTCAGACATTACGGCGGCTCCGGCACTGGTCCCTGAAATAGTGCTTCCGTTTTCATAAGCTTTCTGAATGGCTGTTTTAATGGGGGTATTATGAACGACTGACATAAAACGGCTTTGATCCCCGCCGCTTATAAAAATCAGTCTGGCTTTTTGAACAGAATCGGTGAGGGTTTTATTCTGTGCTGTTTCTTTATTAAAATTCAGCATCACAATAGGGTTAGGCGTTAGTTTTACCATTTGTGTTTTAAAAAAGATAAAAGAACTGTCCGGTTCTTCGCTGGACATGGGCAATACCACGATATAATCTTTTTTTTCGAGTCCGGCTACCTCCAGGACCTGTTTCATTAAAGCATCGGAACGATCTCCGCCGCCAATAATAAATAACTTGCCTTTTGGTTTTTGGGCTTGTACAAAACAGCTGAATAACAAACAAAAGAAGGAAATGGACCAGTAAAGAAGCTTATTTTTCATGATTTTGGTTTAGGTTTAGTTAGGCTGGATTTCTAAAAATTTTAAAAGAGACTGGTTCACGATAAACAGAACGTCCTGTATTTTATCTAAATCTACTTTTGAAGCAATATCGCGGGGACTGTGATAATCGTTATGAAAACCACTGAAAAAAGTCATAATCGGAATTCCTTTAGCGGTAAAAGAAGCATAATCGCTTCCGGAATGTCCGTTGGTTTCCCATAAATCAAGTGTAAACGGATTTTGAAGCTTAGCGTTGCTTTCGCTGGCAATTTTCTTTAAATATTCTGTTTCTTTTTCGGTTCCGATACTCAGGGTACGCCGTTTTGTATCTTCGGGTGCACTTCTCGAAATCATATCCATATTGATACAAAGCAGTATTTTTTCATTTTTTAAATTCTGAACAAAATACTCACTGCCTAAAAGTCCCATTTCTTCGGCAGTCCAGGCGGCAAAAAGAAGATTGTATTTTGGTTTTATATCTGATTCGGACCATTTTTTTGCTAAAGCCAGCATGCCCGAAGTTCCTGAAGCATTATCGTCTGCACCATTGTAAATAGAGTCATTTTTTATACCTAAATGATCGTAATGGGCACCTATAATAATGGTTTTGGTAGTGTCTTTCCCGGGAATCATTCCTAAAATGTTTCCAACATAAGAAGTCTCAGATTGTAATTTTACAGAAAAATTAATTTTTACTTTTTCTAATGGAGCAGAAGTAAGGTCATTTTTTAAGCCAGTGCCTTTAAAAAAAAGATTTTCAGCTGTTTCTTTACCCATTCTGAAAACCGGAATCGATTCTGATTCTGAGTTTAATAAAGAATGAAAAGCCTCATTTTCTTTGTTGCTTTCCGGTTTGAAATTTTCCTTCGTTTCGATAACTATCAGAGCAATTGCACCTTTACTAACAGCCGTTTTTAGTTTTGTTTCTTCTAAATCATTTTCTTCGGGAAAGATTTTTTTGAATTTTTTATACGTTAAGGAAGTACTATCCTGTGAACCGGGAAAACCATTTAAAACGACAACCACTTTGTTTTTCACATCCTGATTTTTATAATCGTCATAATGCTCTTTTGGTAAACTTAAACCGTAAGAAACAAAAACAACTTCAGCTTGTTTTTTTTGAATGGAATTTGCTGTCGGAGTAACCTCAAAATCTTTTTCAGGAGAAAGAGAAATAGTTCTGTGGTTTCTTTTTCTGATTTCTAAAGTTGTTTTTTTTACGGTATGCTCCTGAATTTCAAATGTCTGAAAATAGTTTTCAGTCTGATTATAAGGCGTTAGTTTGTATAACTTCATCATTGACGCAATATAATCTCCGGCCAGAATGCCGCCTCTTTGATTTGCTTTACGGCCCTGCATCGAATCTGAAGCTAAAATAGTCAATGTTTCCGAAAAATCACTTCTGGACGGATTTGAAACAGTCGTTTGCGAAAAAAGGATCGATTTACAGGGAAATAGTGTAAAAAGGAAAAGAATTCGTAAACGCATATTTCACTTATTTAAAGATGTTACAAAATAATATTTCGTTTAAAAGCACAGCCCAATTCTATAATCGAATCGGTTTTGGCAATTCCGGGAATATTATCGATTTTTTCGTAAAGTATTCTTCGCATATGTTCATGGTTTTTGGCCACGATTTTAATATAAAGCGTAAAAGATCCGGTCACATAATAACATTCTGTGATTTCGGGAATTTTTTTTAATTCTTCGATAATCCGGTCTGAATCGGAATCTTTGTTTAAGGTGATTCCAGTAAAAGAAGCCCAGTCAAATCCAATTTTCTTTTCCTGGATCACCGGTTTTATTCCGCCGATTATCCCTTGTTCTATAAGTCGGTTAATACGCTGGTGTACCATCGTATTGGATATTTTTAAATTGGCGGCGATAGAAGAAAAGGCCATTCTGCCGTCTTTTTCTAATTCCTTGATTATGTTAATGTCGAATTCGTCTAAACTATCCATGTTTTTAAATGCGTTGCCTTCTTTTTAATATTCATAAAAGTAGCTATTTTTTTTAATAAGCAAGCTTTGAAATTTAAAATCCGTAAAAACTAAATTTGATTTAAAAACAAATTAAAAAGAGTATTTTTGACTTTAAATGTGTAAAAATAAAGTCAAAATTTATCTTTTAAGCTTGTGAATTCGGAAATTTTGTTACTTTTGTCTTTTAAAAAGTTAAATATCATGGTACATACAGAAAATACCCTTTCGTCTAAATCGGAAATTCTGATTGAAAAAGAGAACAAATACGGAGCTCATAATTATCATCCGCTTCCTGTGGTTTTAGAAAAAGGGGAAGGTGTGTATGTATGGGATGTTGACGGAAAAAAATATTTTGATTTCTTATCGGCTTACTCAGCCGTAAACCAGGGACACTGTCATCCGAAAATTGTAAAAGCAATGACAGATCAGGCGCAAAAACTGACACTGACTTCACGTGCTTTTTATAATGATCAACTGGGGAATTATGAAGAATATGTAACGAAGTATTTTGGTTTTGACAAAGTGCTTCCAATGAATACAGGTGCCGAAGCTGTAGAAACGGCTTTAAAGGTCTGCAGAAAATGGGCTTATGAAGTAAAACGAATTCCGGAGAATCAGGCACAGGTTATCGTATGTGAGAATAATTTTCACGGAAGGACTACTACGATTATTTCGTTTTCAAATGATGAAACGGCCCGTAAAAATTTTGGTCCGTTTACGGATGGATTTATAAAAATTGAATACGATAATTTAGAGGCTTTGGAAAAAGCTTTGGAATCATCAAAAAATATTGCCGGATTTTTGGTTGAACCTATTCAGGGTGAAGCAGGAGTTTATGTGCCGTCTGAAGGGTATCTTGCCAAAGCCAAAGCTTTATGTGAAAAACATAATGTTTTGTTTATTGCTGATGAGGTTCAGACCGGAATTGCCCGTACAGGAAAATTATTAGCGGTTCATCATGAAAATGTTCAGCCGGATATTTTGATTTTAGGAAAAGCAATTTCCGGAGGAGTTTATCCGGTTTCTGCGGTTTTATGTAATAATGAAATCATGAATGTGATCAAACCGGGACAACACGGTTCTACTTTTGGAGGAAACCCTGTTGCGGCTGCGGTTGCGATTGCGGCTCTTGAAGTGGTAAAAGAAGAAAAACTGGCTGAAAATGCAGAACGTCTGGGCGTTATTTTAAGAGACGGACTGAACAAGATCGCTGAAAAGAATAACTTAATTACACTGGTTCGTGGTAAAGGTCTTTTGAACGCGATTGTAATTAACAGCGGAGAAGATTCTGATCTGGCCTGGGAAATCTGCCTGAAATTCAGAGACAACGGATTACTGGCAAAGCCAACGCACGGAAACAAAATCAGATTTGCACCGCCATTGGTGATGACGGAAGAACAGATTAAAGAATGTCTTGTTATTATAGAGAAATCTTTGAACGACTTTAAATTATAAAAGGAACTTTAATTTAGAATTTGGAAAACGGCTGTCTTTATGAGGCAGCTGTTTTTTTTGTGGATTTGAATTATGTAACGAATAATAAAAATTATGTAATTAATAAGACGGTTTCCTGAGTAGCTTTGAAAGTGTTATTTAAAAAAGTCAAAGAATAATCCGACTGTGATCTGGTCAGGATATTACCAATTTAAAACATACTTTTAAATTTTACTTATTTTGAATCGTTAAATGAAAAAACCATTCTGTGGGGAGAATGGTTTTTTCTGTTTTAAGTCAAATCCTTAGCTATATTCCGTATCCCGGATTTTGAGTGATTTTTTTGTTAGCATCTGTCTCTTTTAACGGAATTGGAAATACTAATTGATCCGCATCATAGGTTAATAAAAGGGGATCGCCATTAGGTGTTTCTGTCAGGATAGAGCGTTTGGTTCTCTTGATGTCATGAATTAAGAAGCCTTCCATACCCAGTTCTAATTCTCTTTCCAGCAGAATATCATCGAGGGTTACCGTAATCAGGGCATCAGCATTAGCTCTGCTTCGGATTATATTAATATCGTCTACCGGTGTATTTCCAATTGCGGTTCCTTCTTCCAAATTACCTTCGGCACGAATTAAGTACATTTCCGCCAGACGGATAATCCCTACATCAGCAAACTGATCTGTATATTTAGAAGTCAGGATTCTTCCGTTGTCTTCGTTTTCGTATATAAAATCAGCTCGGTCATCAGGAGTACTGAATTTAGCCAGATAAGCATCACGGATAGAGAAATCGCCGCCGCGTCCCCCGTTTCCTTCAGAAGCGTAAAACGTTACGGCATCATTTACTCCGGTTTGTTTGGTAATCTGAATAGCGAATACATCTTCTGGCTGATCGGTATCATGGTTAAAAGCAGCACCATAGTTTTGAGATAAGGCATGACCGCTGTTTTCTATTACATCATGGGCGGCATCTCTTGCGAGATCATATCTGCCCTGCTGTAAATATACTCTTGCCAGTAAAGCCTGTGCCGCATATTTATCAGCATAAAAACCATTCTCCTCAGGTAAATTGGTATAAGCCAGATTTAAGCCGTCTATAATAACTTCATAAACTTCTTCAACCGTGCTTCTTTCTTTTGAAAGATCAACGCTGAAATCATAAATCGCATCAGGTCTTATTACAACCCCAAGCTGACTATTAGTTTGTCCGCTGACATAAGGTTTTGCGAAAAAGCGAACCAGGTCAAAGTAGGCCAGTGACTTTAAGAAACTGGCTTCACCAATCATAACAGCCCTTCTGTCAGGATCCTGTACTTTGTCTATATTTTCGATTACGGTGTTGGAAGCATTAATGATGGCATACAGGCGGGCATAAGTTCCTTCGATAATGACGTTGTCAGACAGCATATTCTTGGTATACATTTGTCGTAATTCGCCAAAACTGCCTCTCCATCTTAAATCGGTTGTGCTTAATACACCTGTTACTCCAAGAAGGTCTGCATATAGTAAAACCCTTCCTCCATAAGCATTTCCATTAGCGGCCAGCGCATAAGTTCCGGTTAGTACATTGGTAACTCCCGTTTCGGTACTTAATGTTTTATCTGCATCTTCGCGCTGTTTAGGTTCTATGTCTAATTCATTTTCGCAGCTGGTAAAAAAGGCTGCTAAAAATATAAATAGGATTAGTTTATTTGCTTTCATCTTTTTCATTTTAAAAATTAAAGTTTACACCAATAGCGGTAGTTCTGGCTGGCGGTGCAGAGTAAAAATCTTCCCCAATTCCGGTATCATCTCTTCGGGCTTCAGGGTCGTTTCCTTCATAGTTCGTAAAAGTGAGCAGGTTAACAGCTGTAAAATAAATTCGTAAGCTGCTCATACCTAAATCTTTTAAAACGTCTTTAGGAAGTGTATAACCAAATGTTAAGTTTCTTAAACGAACAAAATCGGCTTTGTCAAGATAACGTGTAGAATCTTGTGTTCCGTTTGTTCCTCCAAAACGGGCCTGCGGTACATTGGTGATATCGCCTTCTTTCTGCCATCTGTTTAACTGGTCAGCAGTCTGGTTGTCAAAATAATCAGCAGCAGATGACTGGTAAGTTCCGGCAGAATTATAAATACTGGCTCCCCATTCTCCCTGAAAAGTAAAGGTAAAATCGAAACCTTTGTACAAAATAGTGTTGGTTAAACCCGACATTAAAGTTGGGAACGGATTTCCTGCAATAATACGCTGTGCTTCGCTGTAAGTATTTGTTTTGGTACGATCAAGAGTACCGTCAGCGTTTTTAGTATTTTTGTAGAATAAGGCATCCCCGTTTTCCGGATCAACACCAGCATATTCCACTAAATAAAAAGAGGAAATATTTTCGCCAACTCTGTTAATGGTGTAGGTACTGATAATATCAGTGTTGTTGTTTGGAAGTGTTTTTACTTTTGACTGGTTGGTAGTCAGGTTAAAACTGGTATTCCATTTAAAATTCTCTGTTTCAATATTTTTGGTATTTAGAGTAAATTCAAAACCATTACTTCTGATTTTTCCAATATTTTTATTGATAGAAGCGGCTCCGGAACTTAAAGGTAACGGAACTTCAAAAAGTAAACCATCAGTATCTTTCTGATAATAATCGGCTTCTAAGGTAAATCGGTTTAAGAAACTTACTTCCACACCAAAATCCGTCTGTGCTGATTTTTCCCAGGTAAGGTCATTATTACCAGGCTGATCAAACGTAAGTCCTGATTTTAAATTATACGGATTAGGTCTGTAAAGCTGACGGGATGCAAAGTTTCCGATCTCGGCATTTCCAAGTTTTCCCCAGCTTCCTTTTACTTTTAAGTTGGTCAGTACACTATTGTCTTTTAAGAACTCTTCCTGCGAAATAACCCATCCGGCAGAGAACGCCGGAAAAATACCAAATCGTTCATTTTTTCCAAAACGGGACGAACCGTCACGACGAATACTGGCTTTTAAAAGGTATTTGTTCATGTAAGCATAATTCAGCCTTCCGAACTGTGAAAGAAAAGCATAATCGGTTTCGCTTCCGTGACCTTCATTGACCTCGGCACCGCCATCGACAGTCTGGAAATCGTCGCTGGAAAAATAGATGCTGTTTACATCCTGATATCTTCTGTGGTATTTGTTGAATTCCATACCCGCTACGAGGTTTAGAGTGTGTTTTTCGGCAAAGGTCTGGTCAAAAGTAAAATAGTTACTGGAAACATAATTTTCAGTGTTTACAGAAGTAGCATATACAGCCCCGTCTGTGGCCATAAAAGGCGCATTTTTGCCCTGCCAGTAATCTTCGGTCTGCGTCATCAGGTCATATGAAAAATCAGAATTAAACTTTAAGGAAGATAAAATCTTAAATTCTCCGTACAGTTTGCCTGTAAGCCTGCGCATAATGGTTTTCCAGAACGTATTGTCTTTTGCTAACAGGTAGTTGGAATACTCTGTGTTTGGATTTGCACTTCCGTCTTCTAATCTTGCCGGAGAGATCGGAGCCTGCGCAACCGACTGTAATGGGGAAGAAAAGGAGTTGTCGTCCTGAACCCTGTGAATTAAAGATCTTGAAAAACCAAGGTTCATTCCTAACAATAAACGATTCGAAATTCTGTGCGATACATTGGTTCTGGCTGTAAATCTTTCTAAAGTATTGCTGTCTACAATACCGGTTGTATTGTTATAAGCACCGGAAAAGAAATATTTTGTTTTGTCATCTCCTCCCGAAGCAGAGAAATCAGCATCGGTAGTATAACCGGTTCTTAACGCAATATCCTGCCAGTTGGTGTCTATTTCCCCATTTCTCCAGTCTGTTCCCTGAGAAAGGTATTCCAGTTCATCTTCAACCGATTCAAGATCATTTACGTTTCTTCCGGCTTCCTGCAGTAATTCAACATATTGTTTGGCATTCAGCCATTTTCTTTTATGTGTAGCTTCACTTACTCCCTGAGAAAGGTTTACAGTAAAAGTTCCTTTGCCTTCTTTTCCTTTTTTAGTAGTAATTAAAACAACTCCGTTAGCTCCTCTCGCTCCGTAAATAGCAGCAGAAGAAGCATCTTTTAAAACATCTATTGATTCAATTTCGTTTGTACTTAAAGTGAGCAGCGGGTTGGTTGGAGCACCGTTGCTGGATTCATCGTCATTAATTAAAGGAATTCCGTCGAGTACATATAAAGGCTGTGTTCCGGCACTGATACTGGCTGCACCACGAACACGGATATTAATTCCTCCGTCGACTTTACCATTGGTTTGCGTAATCTGAACACCTGCCAGTTTACCTACTAAAGTATTCTGCATATTCGAAACAGGAATCTGCTGAATATCCTTTGCTGTTACACGGGCGATATTATCTGTTAAATTTCTTTTAGATTGTGTTCCGTATCCTACCACAACAACGGCTTCCAGTTCATTTTGAATTTCTATCAGTTCGATAGTCATTTTATTGGAAGCCGGAACTTCGACCGTTTTGTAACTAACATAACTTACAATAAGGATTTCTCCTTTTTTAGCGGAGATTTTAAAAAGACCATCAAAATCAGTCTGGGCGCTTACACTTGTTCCTTTTAAAACAATGTTTACTCCGGGAATTGGAAGTCCTTTTTTATCCGTTACTTTTCCGGATATAGATTCCTGCTGTGCGGCAGCCATCTGAGCAAAAAATAACAGCAGCCACAAAAAATTTTTTAATTTAATTTTCATATCCTTTCGTTTAAATTAGTCTCTCAAATATCTTAATTTAATGTTAATTTTTAATAGTAATTTAACATTAAATATAACAATTATATCATTTTTTGTGATATTGATAACTTTTGTGAACGTGTTTGTTGGTTTTTGATGAAAATTTTATGATTTTTTGATAAAAATGTAAAACCGTACAATCTGCTTCGAATCCGGGACTGCTTTTTATGATATTAAAATGATGGAAAGCAATAAAAAAGCGACTGTCCGAAAACAACCGCTTTGGTTATAATTACTAAAAATATCAAAAAAAGTAATTATTATTTTTTTAGAATTTAACTTTTTTAAGTTCCCAAAGTGTCCTGATAAAAGTATCAACATCTTCGGTGGTGTTGTAAAATGCCAGAGAAGGACGAACAGTTGTTTCTACTCCCATTCTGCGCAGAATAGGCTGGGCACAATGATGTCCGGTTCTTACCGCCACACCTTCTTTGTTAAGTGCCTGTCCCACCTGATCGTTTGAATAGCCCTGCAGGTTAAAAGATAGTACACTGGCTTTGTCTTTGGCTGTTCCTATTAAACGTACACCCGGAATCTCTTTTAATAGGCTTGTTGCATATTCTAACAAATAATGCTCATATTGCCCAATAGCTTCAATTCCCAGTTTGGTAACATAATCAATGGCGGCACCAAGACCAATAGCATCGGCAATGTTTCCGGTTCCGGCTTCAAAACGATTGGGTGCTTTGTGGTATTTTATTTCCTCAAAAGTAACATCCTGAATCATGTTTCCGCCCGACTGATACGGCTGCATTTCATTTAAAAGATCTTCTTTGCCGTATAAGGCTCCAATTCCGGTTGGACCGAATAATTTATGGCCCGAGAAAACCAGCCAGTCCGGATTTAAATGCTGTACATCGACTTTCATGTGTGAAACTGACTGTGCACCATCAATCAGAACTCTGGCTCCGGCTGCATGTGCCATTTCTACTATTTTCTTTGCCGGTGTAATGGTTCCTAAGGCATTCGAAACCTGTGTAAAAGCTACTAAACGGGTTTTTGGATTCAGCAGTCTGGCATATTCATCCAATAGAATCTGGCCGTCATCGTCAACCGGAATCACTCTGAGTTTTAATCCTTTTTTATCGGCCAGCCGTTTCCACGGAACAATATTGGCATGATGTTCCAGATTGCTTACAATAATTTCGTCACCAGAATTTAAATTTTGCTCTCCCCAGGTTGAAGCAACGAGATTTATTCCTTCCGTGGCTCCTCTTACAAAAACAATCTCATTTACAGAACCGGCATTTAAAAATGCTTTTACTTTTTCGCGTGCAGCTTCGTATGCATCAGAAGCACGAGCAGCCAGTTCATGGGCGGCACGGTGAATATTCGAGTTTTCATGTTCGTAGAAATACGCAATTCTGTCAATTACCGATTGTGGTTTTTGGGTTGTGGCAGCATTGTCAAACCAGACTAATGGTTTTCCGTTTACTGTTTCTCTCAGAATTGGAAAGTCTTTTTTGACCAAAGCGGCATCAAAATGATGTCCTTTAAAAAGATTGATTTCTTTAGTATCAAAAGAGTTTCCAACGATGATGTCTGTGTTTCTTTTATCAAATGCAAAAGGATTCTGTTCTAAAAAATAATACGAAGCAGAGGTTTCATTTCCGTTTAAAGGAAAAGGTTCCCGTTTTTGAAACTGAGTATCCACTGATGCTAAAGCAGCCTGTAATTCAATTTCAAAAGAAGAATGTTCTGTTTGAAAAGGCAGGTATTGATTGTTCAGCAGTAATGAGGAAAAGATAGTCTCTTCGTTCAATTGCGGTACATTGCCATTTTTCAGATTTACATCCTGAAATCCGGTATGCGGATCATTGATGTTTAAATCATGGTTTTCCTGAACACCTGAAGCTGCGTTTTTGCTTTTCGGGTCGTATCCTGCTCCGGCATTTGGATATAAAGCAGAGGCTCCCGTATTTCCGTACTGCACTACAGAAGGAGATACTCCGAAACCGCTGAACGAATGCTGAGCAGGCTGCACATTTGCCGGAATTACAGGGATCTGACCAAACTGATCTGAATTTCCGGCCTGCAGCAGTGTTTCTGCAATATGCGTGGCACGAGGATGTTCCGCTTTGTCCGGACTTAATGAAATTTCTTTTGGAAACTCATTAGGCAGTGCTCTGAACAGCTCATTGGCCAAATGCTGCAGATCGTCGATGCTGGGTAATCCGTTATGGTTAATATTTGTACTCATGATACTTTCCTATTTCTACGTCTTCTAAAACAGCAATAGCATCATCTACCAAAATAGCCAGCGAACAATACAGCGACACGAGATAAGAGGCAATGGCTTTTTCATTAATTCCCATAAAACGAACGGATAATCCAGGTGACTGTTCGCCCTGTAATCCCGGCTGAATTAGTCCAATAACGCCCTGACGGCTTTCTCCGGTACGTAATAATATAATTTTAGATTTTCCGTCTTTAATAGGCAGTTTATCTGATGGAATAAGTGGTATTCCTCTCCAGGTTAAAAATTGGGAACCAAATAAAGAGGTTGTAGGCGGCGGAACACCACGACGGGTACATTCACGTCCAAAAGCAGCTATAGCCAGCGGATGTAAAAGGAAAAAACCGGGTTCTTTCCAGACTTTTGTTAATAGTTCATCCAGATCGTCGGGAGTTGGTGCGCCCGTTCTGGTTTTAATAACCTGAGAGGGTGCTACATTACTTAGTAATCCGTAATCTTTGTTGTTGATTAATTCGCTTTCCTGACGTTCTTTAATAGTTTCTATAGCCAGACGTAGCTGTTCTGAAATCTGATTGTAGGGTTTGCTGTATAAATCAGAAACACGGGTATGTACATCAACGATAGTCTGAACGGCAGCCAGATTGTATTCTCTGGGATTTTCGATATAATCAACGAAAGTATTTGGTAAAACTCTTTCATCACGTGCCGAGCAGTCCACTTCGATATGGTTTGCATTTTTTACCTTATTGAGACGGAATACTCCGGATTCTACCGGTGTCCAGTGTAAAAGATGCGTTAGCCAGCGCGGAGTTATGGTTCCAATTTGAGGAACGGTACGTGTTGCAATTGCTAATTGTCTTGCGGCAACATCGCCTAATGCGGTCTGTTGTTTTTGTAAATCTGCCATAGTTTTAAGTTTTTTGGTTCATTTTTTCGTTTTAAACAATTACTAAAAGTGCATTGTTAAAATTACAGGTTTTATTTTGTTGTAAATAGCTGGTGTTTAATTTTTTATGAGAAAAAATCAAATAATTCTTCAACAGAAAGATAACGTTCTCCCGTATCATAATTGAAAGTAAGAATAACGGCATCTTCCGGAATATTTTTTATTTTTTTTGAAACGGCTGCCAATGCGGCGCCGGTAGAAACTCCTCCAAATATTCCTTCTTCTTTGGTTAGTTTTTTAGCAAATGAAAAAGCATCGTTTTTTTCGATTGTGATAATTTCATCTACATAGTCACGGTTAAAGACTTCCGGAATGAATCCGGCGCCAATTCCCTGCAGCGGATGGGGAGCGGGAATACCACCGCTTAAAACCGGTGAAAGTGCCGGCTCAACCGCAATGGTTTTCAGATTGGGAAAATGCTGTTTTAGAATTTTAGAAACCCCGGTAATATGCCCGCCCGTTCCAACTCCCGTGATCAGGTAATCGATGCCGTCAGGAAAGTCAGCTAAAATTTCCTGTGCCGTAGTTCGTTCGTGAACTTCAACATTAGCCCTGTTAGTGAATTGTGAAGGCAGAAAAGAATTTTTGATGGTTGAGGCCAGTTCATGTGCTTTTTCAACAGCGCCGGAAGTTCCTTTTTCACGGGGCGTCAAAACATATTCGGCACCGTAAGCCTCAATGATTTTTCGGCGTTCGACACTCATCGATTCGGGCATGACAATAATTACTTTGTATCCTTTTACTGCTGCGACTAAGGACAGCCCTATTCCGGTATTTCCGGAGGTAGGCTCAATAATGATAGAATCGGGTTTTAAAAGCCCTTTTTTCTCGGCATCTTCAATCATAGCCAGTGCAATCCTGTCTTTAATACTCGATCCCGGATTTGATTTCTCTAATTTAATCCATACCTCGTGGGTTTTAAAAAGCTTGTTGAGCTTTATATGGGGGGTATTCCCAATGGTTTCTAAAATGTTCTGATATTTCATGTTTTTGATATTTTTAAATAGAATAAAAAATGGGTTCGGGAAAAGGATTATTGTCCTTAACTTTCATCTCATTTTTATGGTAAACAACGGAATTGGATGGGATCGAATAGGTCAGCCATACATTTCCTCCAATGATGGAATCCCGGCCTACAGTTGTTTGCCCGCCCAGAATAGTGCTGTTGGCGTAAATAATAACATTGTCTTCAATGCTGGGATGTCTTTTTATAAAAGCTTCTTCTTTTTTTACACTTAAAGCGCCAAGCGTAACGCCCTGATAAATCTGGACATTGTTCCCGATAACGGCTGTTTCGCCTATAACGATTCCGGTTCCGTGATCTATTGCAAATCCATTGCCAATCTGGGCTCCGGGATGAATTTCGATGCTAGTTTTAATATGGGCATATTCTGAAATGGTACGGGCCAGTAGTTTTAAATCCTGCTTCCAAAGCTGATGAGAAAATCGATAAACGGCAATAGCGAAAAAACCGGGATACGAATACAAAACTTCTTCTATTGATTTGGCCGCAGGATCTTTGGCAAAAATGGTTTGGGCATCATTCCGTGCTTTTCTGTATAAATAGGGCAGTGCTTCAAAAAAAATGAGGGTCTGCTGTCTGCCTTTTTTGTTAGTTGGGGCAAAGTTGGTAACCAGCTCCTCAAATTGTCTTTCTAACCCGTCGAATTTATTTTCAATAATAGCGGGAATGCCATAAGACCTTGAAGTATTCGAAAACAAAATCGAAAACAATTCATCAATAAAATGATGAATGAGTTTCTTTTCAGGAAGTATGGCCAATTCCTGATGCTGTCTTGCTATTTCCTGGTAAAATGAATTCATACGGATTGATTTTAGGGTTAAAAAAAAGATTATTTTTTAAGAGCTGCTCCGCCCGGCATCGTTTCTGGTTTTAATTTAAATTTACTGTATTCGACAACTCCGGTTTCATCTGCCCAGTCAAAATAAGAAGCTGAAAGCCTGTTTACAATTCCCGGATGCTGCTGTGCCAGATTGGTGGTTTCCCCTCTGTCGGTTTCCAGATCGTAAAGTTCCCATTCATATGAAGGATAAATTGAAACCAGTTTCCATTTTCCTTCACGAACAGCCCTGTTGCCCGCTCTTTCCCAAAATAATGGTGTGCCTCTGTCCACCTGCGAAACATTATTAAATAAAACAGGTAACAAACTTTTTCCAACCAAAGCGTTTGTCGTCACACCATTATATTCTTTTGGATATTCAATTCCTGCCAGGTCATAAAAGGTAGGGGCAAGATCAATAATATGCCCGGTTCCTTTATCAATACGCCCGGCTTTGATTTTTGAGGGAAACCAGGCAATAAACGGTGAACTAAAACCGCCTTCATGCATATTGTTTTTGTATTGCTGTAAAGGGGTATTGGATAAATAGGCCCAGTTTTGTTCCTGATAATCAAAAGAACCGGAGGTTCCGACAGGCCCTTCATTTCTGACTAAACCTCTTCCCAGCGGATTGTACGTATTGAATCCGCCCTGGGCACCGTTGTCTGAAATGAAAATAATCAGTGTGTTTTTATCTTTTTTGAGTGCTTTAAGTTTGTCCAGAACCTTACCCACATTTTGATCCATATTGTCGACCATGGCCGCGTAAACTTCCATTTTGGCTTTCCAGAACTGTTTTTCGTCATACGTCAGTTTACTCCATTCCGGAACTTCAGGATCTCTTGGTGCAATACTCTGATCAGCTGGTAAAATACCGCTGGCTTTTAATTTTTGAATCCTTTTTTCTCTTAAAACGTCCCAGCCTTCATCAAATTTTCCCCTGTATTTTGCAATATCAGCTTGTTTTGCCTGTAAAGGCCAGTGTGGTGCTGTAAAGGCTAAATATAAAAAGAAAGGCTTGTTTTCTTTGTTCTGTTCGTCCAGGAAAGTCACAGCATTATTACCAATTTCATCTGTAAAATAATAAGAATCGTCTTTTGGATGGAGTTCTTCATTATTTCGAATCAGTTTTACAGGATAAGGTGTTTTTCCAAAAGGAAGCGGTTTGGTATCAAAATAATTTGATGCGCCTTTCAGGATTCCGTAAAATTTATCAAAACCTCTCTGATTGGGCCATTGCGACTGATCTTCAGAACCCACATGCCATTTTCCGGATAAAAGGGTGCTGTAGCCGCCGGAGCGGAAAACTTCTCCCAGTGTCAAAGATTCTTTATTTAAATACCCCTGATAAGCCGGTAAACCTAAATTGACATCGAAGAAACCAACTCCGGCTTTGTGCTGGTATTGACCCGTCAGGAGGGAAGCCCTTGTTGGTGCACAGATTGAGTTGTTGTAAAATTCCCGTAAGCGCAAACCTTCTGCGGCCAGTTTATCAAGATTAGGCGTTTTAATTTCTGAACCATAATTTCCTAAATCAGAATATCCCATATCATCAACCAGAATCAAAATAATATTAGGTTTCGTATCGGATTGGGCATTCGACTCGTGAGTAGTCAAAGCTCCGGTGAAGAGAAGAAAGAAAAGGAGTTTGGTCATTTTTGTGTTCATTTCAGTGTGTTTTTTGTTTTTTAGTGATAAATATTCTTAAAATCAGGTCATTTCTGTTGCCGCAGAAATGACCTTTGGTAATCAAAAAGAAGGTTAGTTTGTCGTCTCTATTTTCATTTTTGATTTAGTATAGCATAATGCTTTCTGAGGCAGAAGCATCAAATGTTCTTTCAGTATAAATTGAAATGCTGTCTGATTCCCATTCTGGATTGTGAGTGTAAACGGAATCATGACAGATAAATGGCAGGAATTAACAACAGCTGCACATATAACAAAAGGTGTTATAGGTGTATTTTTTAGGAAGTAGGTAATGTGGGTTATGCTCTGTTGTTTTCAAAATTGCAGCTTTTTAAATTAAACTCTACTAATTCTATAGACAAAGTTATATTTAATATTGTAAAATCCAAATTTATCTTTGTTTTTTTTGAAAAAAAGATGCAGCAGAGAAGGGTGTAGAAATATTTTTTGTGTTTAAATGATTGATTTGTAGTGTTTTGTTTTTTATTTTAGAAGGAAATATCAAAACAACGGGAAGTTTTTGCGGGTTGAAGTTTTTTGAATTTCGTAATCCTGATAACTATCGGGAGCTAAGTCACAAAGATTTTATTTCACGCAGATTCAAAAGATTTGAGCAGATGTAAAGATTTTAGAACTAAAATCGGTATCAATCTGTGTAATCTGCGTAAAACAAAATCTTTTAATCCAGCTAGTTTGTGGCTTTAAATAGAACTGCTTTGTGACAGAACAGATTTTAATTACCAAAAAGCAGAAACGCAATAACCAGCGTAACCATTACATTGAATAACTGCGCGATTAAAAAGGCATATAACGGTTTACGGCTGTTATGGACCAGTAAATCTTTAAAATTAGTTTCTAAACCAATACTTGTAAAAGCTAAGGCAAACCAGATTCCCTGCAGGTTTTTTAAGCTGTCTTTTACGATATCTCTTGTTTCACTTGTAATTAAAAAGGAGAAAAGCAGAGAAGCCGCAATAAATCCGATTACGAATTTTGGAAAACGTTCCCAGATTACTTTTAGAGTTGGTTTCGATTCGACGGCTTGAGTTGTCGTATTATGCGAATACGTCCAGTAAACCGAAATAGCAAAAGCGGCTAATCCTAATAAAACGTTTTGAGAGAATTTGACAATGGTACTGATTTTTAAAGCGGTTTCGCCAACTAAGGTTCCGGAAGCTGCAACAGCTCCGGAGGTATCAATACTGCCGCCAAGCCAGGCTCCGGTTACTTCTTCGGGGAAATTAAAATATCGGGCGATAACCGGCATGAAAATCATCATGGGAATTGCAGTGATCAATACGACGGAAATAACGTAGGATAATTTTTTAGAGTCGCCTTTAATGGCACCGGACGTGGCAATCGCAGCCGAAACGCCGCAGATAGAGACGGCACTCGAAATCATCATCGTAAGTTCATCATCAACTTTTAATTTTCGGCAGAGCCAAAAGGCAAAATACCAAACAGACAGCACAACAACCAATGCCTGGATTAAGCCTAATGAACCTGCTTTGAGAATATCAGAGAAAATAACACTGGTTCCCAATAAAACCAATCCAATTTTGACAAAAACTTCTGTAGAAAGTGCGGAACGAAACCATTCCGGAAGTTTGAAAAAGTTTCCAATAGCCAGACCAATGATCAGACTAAAAATCACAGCTTCAAGATTGATGGATTTTATGGCTGAATTTCCGGCAAGAAGTAAGGCAAGCAGTGTCAAGATATATACTATGGGAAAAGTAAAGAGAAAGTACCGGACTGATTTTCCGATTAAAAAAGCACCAAGCATTCCGATAGAAATTAAATATATAAATTGAATGAAAATAATTTTAAGGTTTTTAAGATCGAATACGCTGGCAGCTAAATCGGCAGTAGTTGACCAGTTAAAAACAGGAACTTCCGGAAGAAATATAAAAAGTGAAATTCCTATGATTATAAATCCCAGAATTACGACTGTCCAGTCTTCGTGAAGGGTAAATTGTTTGTATTGAGATGACATATTTTTGGGTTGATTATTCTAAGATTATTGGAATTGCCTTTCGTTTAGAGAGGAAGCAATTTATAGTAAATGCTAAACCCGACAGTCCCGAAGCCTCAGGATAAAATCTGTCGGGTTTACATAATCGGTTACAGATCCACAAAGTATTTTTGTCTGCCAAAGTTAAATTCATAATACGTCAGGTTCGGCCACAGGGGTTTGATCAGTCCTTTTTCCCAGGTTTGTAAAGCCGTCTGCAGTTCCTTTACTTTTTCGGGATTTTTTGCAGCCAGATCTGTAGTTTCAGATTTGTCTTTGGCGAGATTGTAAAGCCAGGTTTCGTGGGTTTTACCGCTTATAATTAATTTCCAGTCACCGCTTCGGATTGCTTTTGCATCGCCGGAACGCCAGTATAACTCTTTATGCGCTTCTTTGTTGTTATTGACCACATCAATTAAATCAACTCCGTCGTAAACACGGTCTTTTGGAAGTCCTGAATGCGTTACAGCGGCAATCGTGCTGAAAATATCCAGAGAACTTACCGGTGTTTTGTAAACAGTATGCGGTTTGATTTTTCCTTTCCACGAAAGTGCAAACGGAACATTGACACCGCCTTCAAAATGCGAAAATTTCCCACCTTTTAATGGGGCATTTGTGGTAGCAAAAGTATAATCGGCACCGCCATTGTCACTGATAAAAAAGACTAAAGTGTTTTCTTCTAAACCTTCTTTTTTAACTTTTTCCCTGATTCTCCCAATCGCATCGTCAAGGGCACTGATCATAGCAAAATAAACACGTTTGTTTTCGTCTTTTACATTGGGAAAACGATCATAATATTTTTTGCGAACCTGAAATGGCGTGTGCGGGGCATTAAACGGAACGTATAATAAAAACGGTTTGTTTTTATTTTTATCAATAAAAGCTTCGGCTTCATCAGCAAATGTTTCGGTTAAATACTTTTTATCCTTTATGATAGTCGTATCACGGCGAATTTGCCCGGTTCCGACACGGCCATTGCCCCAAATTGTTTTATCGGTAAAATCTTTGTGATGATGATTGATGATATCCGGATTATCATCTTCGGGAGTGTAAAGTGAAAAAGCCTGATAAAATCCATAATGATAATCGAAACCGCGGTCTACAGGAAAAAATCCTTTGTTGTGACCCAAATGCCATTTTCCAATAATAGCGGTAGCGTAACCTTGTTTTTTGGCTAAATCGGCAAAAGTAATTTCTGATTTTGGTAAACCCTGCGTCGCTATAGAAGCTTCGTTAGGGTACTTTATTTTATCATTTAAACGCCAGCTGTCCGTGTTGATTAAATATTTAAAGGCATAATACTCCAGATTGTTTTTCGGATAACGGTCTCCCGGCTGATATTCATGTCCAAAACGTTCCTGATAACGGCCTGTTAATAATCCGGCACGTGATGGCGAACAAATTGATGATGAAACATATCCGTCAGTAAAAGTTACTCCGGAGGCAGCAAGTGAATCGATTTGCGGTGTGGGCGTTGATTTTCCGCCGTAAAGAGAAATATCATATTTGCCTAAATCGTCGGCGACCAGAATGATGATATTGGGTTTTGCTGCGGAGTTTTTGGAAGTGTCTTTTTGGGAAAGAAAGGCTGCTTTTCCTTCTGCTAATTTTTTATCGGCTTTAATTAAAGTTCCATCGGTATTAATAGGCCAGAATAAAAATGCTCCAAGAATGAGAAGCACTATTAGAATGGAAATTACAATTTTGGTTATTTTTTTATAGGCTGCCATAGGATTGGGTTAGTTTATTTTGTGATTGGTGAACTTTGACAAAGTTTTTACTTGTATTTCAGAAGATGACCTGAGATTATTTTGAAGCCAAAGCCACATCAACTTCTTTTTTTAAATCACTGAAACCGTCTTTCTTGAAGACGATTTTACCATTTTGATATAAAATCAGAGTTGGGAAAACTTTGATACTTTTTAAATCAGCAATTACCTGCGGACTGGTTTCGAGGTCAATTTCTACGATTTTTAGATTGTCGCCATATTGTGTCCTGATGGTTTCCAGCACAGGTTTTACTTTAGTACAGGCACCGCAGTATTTAGAGCCAATATCGACTAAAACAGTTTTATTATCAGCAATGATTTTATGGTATTCCGTAAGGGTTAATTTGCTTTTGGAACTGGTGTAAAAGGGTTTTCCGTTTCCAATCCAGTTCGCAATGCCGCCTTCTAAACTATAGGCTTCTTTAAAACCGTTTTTGAGCAGTTCATCGGCCAGCCAAACGCTTCTTCCGGCTCCCACAGAGTAGGTAAACACGGGTCTTGATTTGTCCAGTTTTGCCACTTGTTCTGCATAATTTTTCGATTCTAAATTAAAATTTACGGCACCGTTAATGTGGTTTAAAGCAAATTCTTCCGGACCTCTGGCATCAATTATCTGCGGCTTTTTTTCGACCTGAATTTTACTGTAGAAAACATCAAGCGAAACGGTATTGGAACTTTTGTTTTGTGAAAAACCTGCGATTGTAAAAAGCAAAATGAATGCTGTAATGCTGTATTTAATTCTATTATTTTTCATGACAGAAAGGTTTTGATAAAAGCGGGCAGTGTATTCAGGGATTATTTGAATACACTGCCGTACTTTCTATTTTTTATTGATTTTTAAATTAAACCTGTTCTAAAACCGGAGCCGGTTCTAAAGTTTCTGCTGCCTTTTCTACAGGTTTGGCTTTTAACGGAAATGCCAGTACACCTTCGGCAAGAGAACTTCCTTCTTTTTTAGATTTGAATATCGGCCATAAAAACTGGGCATACCATTCTTCCTGTTTGTATGATTTGGTTCCGTAAGATTCAGGAAATTTACGGGTGATTAATCCCGTTCCAAAGATTACATCCCAAATGAAAAACATGTTTCCAAAGTTTCCTTTGAAATGTCCAACACCGTCTCCGCTTGTATCTGCGTGATGTGCGTGGTGTGTAGCCGGGGTAGAAATCAGTCTTTCTAAAACCCATGCAATTGGATGCAGTACTTTGTATTTATAAAATGGTTTGTCCCAGGCAATGCTGGAATGTGCTCCCAAGGTGATGAAACTTTTGATTACCAAAACGAATAAAGCCGGTAATCCTAAGCCTAAATACGTTAAAGTTGCCGTTAAATAAATTTGGGAGAAGAGAACGGTATAAATAAAGTTTTGTCTGGAAGCCATTGCCATTCCCATGTATGGAGCAGAATGATGAGTTCTGTGAAAACGCCATAAAAACGGAACCTGATGGTGAAGCCTGTGGTACCAGTATTGTGTAAGGTCATCGGCAATGGCAATCAGGAAAAAACCTCCCCAAAAAGGAACCCATGATAATGCATTCGCTGCATTTGGCAGTATATAAGGTAAAGCCGTTAAGCTGAAAAAAGCAATTACGGGCGGCAGAAGTAATTTTGGTGCCAGGAAACAAACGATATCTATTTTGCGTTCTTCGCCTGTCCATTCATCATCGTATAAACCTGCGGCAAATTCAATAATTCCCAACACGATCATGAAAACGGTTAATCCCCAGGTTCGGATGTTTTCGAATGCTGGTTTTGCAAATTCTAAAAATGAAGGAAGTGTGATATGCGATTCGCTTACAGCTCCTCCGGTTAGTTTAAAATAAAGGTAAATTGCCACTACCGGCAATGAATAAATAAAAAAACTTATTGTTAAGTCTCTTGTTAATTTTTCTCTTTGAACTATTGCCATGATTTCTTATTTTAAAAATTGGTTAATTAATACTAAACCTCCGGCTAAAATTACCAGAGGGACTAAAAACAAAATTGCGCCTACGACAATCTTTTTTCCTATTATTTCATAATCTACTCGTTTCATATCTTTTTGTTTTTTAATGCTTTAATGTAAAAATATAAAAATTAACTGCTAGTTCTATGGATTTAGTAGAGTTTTATTTTTTGATTTTTCATTAATTTGTTAGAATCCTTTGTTTTATGAGCTGTTAATGGTTGGGCAGCTCTGAAATTTTACTTATTTTTCTTGTGGATGCGCTGTCTCAGAACATCCTGCCAGTCAATCAGCGGATAGAGATTGTTTTTCTTCGCCTGATTATCAAATTCGGCCTGAAGTTCTTTTAGCTTTTCCGGGTATTTTTTGGCTAAATCAACTCTTTCGTTAAAATCGGTATTCAGGTTGTAAAGTTCCCATACATCATTATCAAAATTGCTTGGTTCCTCTTTTTGCGACAGGGCATCATTTTGAGTAATATCAATATAATCAGGATGATGCGGCGCCGAAGCTTTCCATCCGTCTTTATACAAAGCTCTTGAACCAAAGATGTAATAATGCTGGATTGTATGTCTTGAAGGAGCTTTTGCATCAGCATAAGAATACGCCAGTGAAGTTCCCTGAATAGAATCCTGGGCAATTCCTCTGATGGTTTGCGGAGCTTTAATTCCAACGGTTTCCAAAGTTGTTGGCAGAATATCAATCACGTGTCCGTATTGTGTACGAATTCCGGGAGTTTTAATTCCTTTAGGATAATATACAATCAGCGGGTTTCGGGTTCCTCCTTCAGAATGCGCATCTTGTTTCAGATTCCTAAACGGAGTGTTTGCAGCCAAAGCCCATCCGTGTGGATAATTTTCTTTTGTGGCGGCAGGAGTTCCCAGTAATGCTGTTTTAGATAAATTGGCTTTCAGGGATTCTTCTTTAATTTTGGGATCAGAAAGTTTTCGGAATGATTCATCAATTAAGCCAATCGAACTTCCTTCTTTACTTGCTCCATTATCTCCCAGAACAATATAAAAAATAGTATTGTCAAGCTGATTTATTGATTTAAGGTGATCTACAATCCGGCTTACTTCATAATCGGTATATTCCAGATATCCGGCATATATTTCCATAAACCGGGCATATAATTTTTTCTCATCCGCAGATAAGCTGCTCCAGGCTGGCACATAAGAATCACGAATGGTTAGTCTGGCATCAGAAGGCACCAGACCTAATTTTTTCTGATTGGCTAAAACTTTGTCACGGTAAATATCCCAGCCTTCATCAAATTTTCCTTTGTATTTATCGCTCCATTTTTTTTCTACCTGATGAGGTGAATGTGTGGCTCCCGGTGCATAATACAAAAAGAAAGGTTTATTGGGCGCCGCATTTTTCTGGCGGTCAATATAACTGATGGCTTTGCTGGTAATTAATTCACTTAAGTGTCTGCCCTGCAAATCGGTTACAAATTCGTTTTTAGACGGGTCTTTTTGAGCGCCGTTTAATTTTGTGCTTCCGTTTAACCAGGTCTGATCTTCGACTAAATCGGGATTATACTGATCCGTTTGTGAACCTAAGAATCCGTAGAAATGTTCGAAGCCTTTTCCGGTTGGCCATCTGTCAAACGGGCCTGCATCTGTGGCTTCTTCATCTGGCGTAACACCGTATTTACCAACAGCAAAAGTGTTGTAACCGTTATCACGTAAAATCTCAGCAATTGTTCCCGCCGAAGAAGGAATCCTTCCGTCCCATCCCGGAAATCCTGCCGACATTGAGGTATGTGAAAATCCGCCGACATGTACGGCATGTGAGTTACGTCCGGTTAATAAGGCCGAGCGGGTAGGGGCACAAATTGCCGTTGTATGAAAGTTGGTATAACGCAGACCGTTATTGGCCAGTTTTTCAAAAGTGGGTGTACTGATTAATCCTCCAAAAGCACTGGTTGCCCCAAAGCCTACATCATCTAATAAAATCCAGACCACGTTGGGTGCTCCTTCCGGGGCTTTTACAGGATCTGGCCAATATTCTTTAGAATCGGCTAAGGTTTTACCAATTACGCCTTTGTAATCCGGATCAGGTTTTATTTGTCCTACACCAAACTGAGCGATAAGCAGAGCAGTAATCAAAAGCCCCTTTTGCGGACTTTTGATGTCAGCTGAATTATTTTTGATTTTTTTCATTGTCTGTAATTTAATAAACCAGCAGGGTTTCAAAACCCTGCCGGCACTGTAATCAATATTAATTACTGCTTCCTGTTTCAGCAGGTTTCGTTACTTGTTTTACTAAGTCCTGAAGTGTTTTACCTTTTTCTGCACCAGTATTATGGATTCTTCTGTTGTAAACATCCTGCCAGTCGATCAATGGGTATACATTGTTTTCTTTTGCCTGCTCGTCAAATAGTTTTTGAAGTTCAGCCAGTTTTTCAGGATATTTTTTAGCCAGGTTGTTACGTTCGTTAAAATCTTCATTTAGGTTATAAAGTTCCCATACATCTGTATCGAAATTACTTTCGGCCGGTTTTTCGTTTTTGCCTAACGATTTTTTTACCGCAAATGAATCCGGAAGGTGTGCCGCAGCCGCTTTCCATCCGTCTTTGTAAATAGCTCTGTTTCCAAAAATGTAGTAATACTGAACTTTATGCAATGATTCTGCTTTTGGATTGTCTAAAGAAGCTTTGAATGTAGATCCCTGAATAATATCCTGTTTGATTCCTTTGATATATTCCGGTGCTTTAATTCCGGCAATATCCAGTGTGGTTGGAAGTAAATCAGTTACGTGGCTGTACTGGTTTCTGATACCGCCTTTGTCTTTAATTCCGTTTGGATAAAATACAATTAACGGATTGTGTGTACCTCCTTCTGAGTGGGCATCCTGTTTCCAGTTTTTAAAAGGAACGTTGGTTGCCTGTGCCCATCCTAACGGATAATTGGTATTTAAACCTTTTGCTGTACCAATTTCATCAATATTAGCTAAGTTTTTCTTTAGGTTTTCTTCGTCAGATACACCCTGGGAAAATAAGCTTTGGTTGATGGTTCCTTCTGTGGTTCCTTCTTTACTGGCTCCGTTATCTCCAATGGCCACAAAAATTAAAGTATTGTCAAGCTGACCGCTTTCTTTTAAGTAATTTACGACTCTTCCAATTTCATAATCGGTATAGGTCAGGAATCCGGCGTAAACTTCCATGAATCGGGCATACACTTTCTTTTGATCCGGTGTTAGTTTTTTCCAGTCCGTAATGAGCGGATTGCGTTCCGGCAATACGGCATTGGCAGGGATTACACCCAATTTCTTCTGATTGGCGATAACTTCTTCACGATAAGCATCCCAGCCTTTGTCAAATTTTCCTTTATAAGGGTCACTCCATTTGGCAGCAACCTGATGCGGTGCATGCGCTGCTCCCGGTGCATAGTATAAAAAGAAGGGTTTTCCTGGTGCTGCCTTTTGCTGTTTCTGGATATAGCTGATCGCTTTGTCGGTAATTAATTCATTCAGGTGGCGCCCGTCCGGTTTAATGTGAACCTGATCTTCTACTAAATCCGGATTGTACTGATCCGTTTGTGAACCTAAGAATCCGTAAAAATGATCGAAACCTTTTCCGGTCGGCCATCTGTCAAACGGTCCTGCATCAGTAGCATCTTCATCAGGAGTAACGCCATATTTACCAACAGCAAAAGTGTTATAGCCGTTTTCACGTAGAATCTCGGCAATAGTTCCTTTATCTGATGGAATTCTTCCGTCCCAGCCCGGGAAACCTGCGGACAGAACCGTGTGGGAGAATCCGCTTACGTGTACTCTTCCTGAATTTCTTCCGGTTAATAAGGCAGCACGTGTGGGTGCACAAATAGCTGTAGTATGGAAATTGGTATAACGTAAACCGTTATTGGCTAAATTGTCAAAAACAGGCGTACTGATTAATCCTCCAAAAGCACTTGACGCTCCAAACCCAACATCGTCCAGTAAAATCCAGACAATATTAGGAGCACCTTTTGGCGCTTTAACCGGATCAGGCCAGTATTCTTTAGAGTCGGCCAGAGTTTTACCAATTGTTCCTTTAAATTCTGGCTGTTCTTGTGCAAAGCCAAACTGTGCCAGCAGCAATGCAGTAATCAAAAGTCCTTTTTTAGGACTTTTGATTGTTGGGGTATTTTTTAATTTTTTCATTTGTAATAGTTTTTTGGTTTGTGGTTCAAGTTTAATATCCAGGGTTTTGTGGTAAACCAATCGGATCAATATTTCTTTCACTTTGTGGAATCGGGTATAGGTTGTTTCTTTCCGAAACGGAGTTTTTAGCGGTAACTTTTTTCACTTCTGTAACCAAAGTACCCCAGCGAACCAGGTCAAACCAGCGTTGTCCTTCCTGAACAAATTCTTTTTTACGTTCTTCCTGGATTGCTGCCCTGAAAGTAGTTTGGTTTAATCCGGCTAAATCTACTTCAGCGTCAGGTGTTGTAATGGCTTTTCCGTAAGCTCTTCTTCTCACTTCATTGATCAGTTCATAAGCTTCGGCAGTTGGTGCGCCGTTTTGTTCATTTATGGCTTCAGACAGGGATAATAAAATGTCGGCATAACGAATTAAAGGGAAATTGATGGCTACGTTTGATGGAGTTGCTAAATTGTTTAAATCCAGATATTTTTTAAAAATCGGTTTAGGAAACGTATACAATGTTCCGGTTGTTGGGTTAAGCAGCTGTTTGGCATAACTTACATCCCTGCGGGTGTCTCCGGTTTCATAAATATCATAGAACAAAGCAACGTCTGAAATAATATCTGCCGGTTCTGTCGCTGTAAACCCGGTAAAAGAGGTGGCCTGAAAGGTACTTCCGCTGGAACCGTTTCCTGCCTGGTTAGGTTCAAACTGTACAGAGAAAATATGCTCTTTTCCGTTCTTTTTTGTTTTCGTAAAAATGTCCTGAAAGTTTTCAAATAAAGCATATCCGTAACCACCGTTTATAACTTCTCTTGCTTTAAGAATAGCATTTGGCCAGTCTTTTCTGGTCAGGTATACTTTTGCTAAGATTGCTTTTGCTGCTCCCGCTGTTGCTCTTCCGGCATCTGCAGCCGTATAAGCAGCCGGTAAGCTTTCAGCATCTGTTAAATCTTTTACAATCTGAGTATAAACTTCGTCAACCGTCGCTCTTTTTGATTTTAAACTTTCCAGCTGGATAGAAGTTGGTTCGTGAAGTACAATTGGAACACCGCCCCAAATACGTACTGCCTGAAAATAAAGTAATCCGCGGATAAATTTAGCTTCGTTGATTAATCTTGTTTTTACCACTTCAGATCCTGATACTTTAGGAATATTGTCAATAGAAACATTGGCTCTGTTGATTCCGGCATAGATTTGTCTCCAGGCTACCTGAACACGGTCATTGGTAGCATCATGGGTTAAACTGCTCATTGCCCTAACCTGCGGGTTTGTAGCCGAAACTCCTGCTGCGGCATAATCAGATCCCATATCGGTCAGGAAATAGAGGTTTCTTCCAAATAAACTCTGTTCTCCCGGATCAATGTTTAAAGAAGCGTAAACGGCAGTAACACTGGCTACGGCATCGTCCTGGGTTATAAAATAATTGTCTTCGGTTACAAAAGAGGTTGGTGTTACCTCCAGGTCGGTGCAGGATATCAGTAAACCGGCACTCAAAAGGAATGTTAAGATAATCTTTTTCATTTTATATTTTTTTTACTTAAAAAGTTACGTTCAGGCCGGAGATGAAGGTTTTGGAGTTCGGATAAGAACCAAAATCAATTCCCGGGTACAGGTTGTTTTGTTCGTATGAACTTACCTCCGGATCATAACCGGTATATTTTGTCCAGGTTACCAGATTCTCTGCCGATACATAGAATTTTACGCTTTTTGCTCCCAGTTTTTTAGAAGCACTTTTAGGTAAAGTATAGCCCAGAGTGATTAATTTTAATCGTAAGAAAGAAGCATCTTCTACATAACGCTCAGATACAATTCCTAATGGTGAACTAGATGCTCTTGGGATTTCGTTACTTGGATTGGATGGTGTCCAGCGGTCATTTAGTGTAGTAGAAGCATTGGTTCCAAGAGTTGAAATTTCTAACTGCTGGTTTAAAGCGTTGAAGATTTTAGCACCATAAGATCCCTGAAATGAAAAGCTCAGGTCAAAATCATTATACGAAATACTGTTACTGAAACTACCAACAAATTTTGGCTGGGATGAACCTAAGTTTCCTTTATCAAGAGCGGTAATCACACCGTCTCCGTTAGTATCCACATATTTTCGGTCTCCCACTTTTGTGTTGGCCAGACTGTTAATTTTAGGCTGTGTGTTTACTTCTTCCTGAGTCTGGAAAATTCCATTTGTTCGGTAACCCCAGAAGGTTCCCAAAGGCAGACCTACTTTTACAGTTACAGGCTGCTGTTGTAGTAAAGATCCGTTTGGTACAACCGGAAAAAACTGATCTACTCCGTTTCCAATAGCTACCACTTTATTTCTGTTGGCAGAAAATACGATATTAGAATTCCATGAGAAGTTTTCTGTTTTCAGGTTTTCAGTGTTTAAACCAATCTCGATACCTTTATTTTCAACACCTCCAATGTTTTGAAGCACACTTGCATAACCTGAAGTTAACGGCACGGGAACGCTGATTAATAAATCGTTTGTTTTCTTGTAATACACATCAAAAACAAAATTGATTTTTCGGTCTAAAAGAGATAAATCTAAACCAACATTATATTGCGTTGTTTTCTCCCATTTCAAATCCGGATTAGAAAGCCGGGTAGGTGCAAGACCGGTATATATAGTTCCTCCAAATGAATAGTTTACAGAACCCATTTGAGCTAAGGCCAGATAATTGCCAATTTCCTGATTTCCTGTTGTTCCAGCTGTAAGCCTTAGTTTCGCTTCGGTTACCCCCTTGATAGTATTGGCAAATTCTTCATCGGTAATATTCCAGGAGAAACCTGCTGACGGGAAATAACCCCAGCGTGATTCAGAACCAAATCTTGAAGATCCGTCTGCACGTCCGGAAAGTGTAAAATTGTATTTTCCTTTGTATGAGTAATTTACTCTTGCCAGCCATGATTTTAAAACACTTTCGTAAGCATCGCTGTATGGTTTCACTGCCACACCATCCTGAAGGGCATTATAGGTATTGGCATCGTTTACAAAAGTATTGGCTCCGGCTGTAAATACTTCGCCTTTTGTATATTGAAGTGTATAACCTCCTAACGCTGAGAATTTATGATTTTCACCAAAGTTGGTATTATAATTTACCGTATTTTCATTTAACACAGAACTTACCAGTCTGTCCCCAACAGAAGCAGAACCTTTTGTTCCTGCTCCGTTTGAAGTATTTGAAGGAGCATAATAATTTTGTTTGGTATCTATCACGTCACCGCTTACCGCAACTTTTGCAATTAGTTTTTTAGTGATTTTGTATTCACCAAATAAACTGCTTAGGATTCTGTTAATCTTGGTTTCGTTAATTGTATTTTCCAAATCATTAATTGGGTTCGGAACATAACCATTAGTAGAAGTAGTGTAAGGATTGTTGGTTACATTGTAGCTTCCGTCTTCATTTCTAATGGGTACCACGGGAGCTGTTAACAAAACACTTACCAGCGGGTTTGGATTTCTTCCTCCGCTGCTGTTGCTTGCAATACCATTAGAAACAGAGTTGCTGTAGTTGGCATTTACACCAAATTTAAAGTTTTGTGAGTAGTTCTTTTCGTAATTTACACGAAGTGAAATTCTTTTAAAATCAGATCCCAGAACAATACCTTCCTGATCAAAATACCCGGCAGAAATAGCATATCTGGATCTTTCGTCTCCACCAGAAAATGACAATTGGTGGTTTTGAACTGGCGTTGCTTTTCTAAACGCTGCCGACTGCCAGTCGTAGCTTCCGGAAGTTTTAAAAGCTTCAATCTGTGCATCGGTAAAAGAAGGTGTCTGGCCAATACTTGTCTGAACATCATTTCGTAAACCTGCCCACTGGCTGGCGTTCATTACGCTCAGTTTCTTTGAAATATTCTGAACTCCAAAATAGCCCTGGTACGAAATATTATCCTGTCCTTTTGTTCCTTTTTTCGTTGTAATAATGACAACTCCATTTGCTCCTCGGGAACCGTAAATAGCTGTGGCAGAAGCATCTTTAAGAACCTCGATAGATTCAATATCAGAAGGATTTATGGTGGATAAAACATTTAAACTCGCTCCGGCATTGGACACACCGGCGGAACTGTTGGAATTGTCATTGTAAATCAAAATTCCGTCCAGTACATACAACGGTTCGTTACCTGCCGTGATAGAGTTTCCTCCTCGAATACGAACACTGGAAGAAGCCCCCGGACGACCTGAACTTTGTGTGACTACCACACCCGAAACCGCGCCTCTCAGCAAGTTATCAGCCGATGAGGTTACCTGAGATAAATTGGCTTTTGGAACTGATGCTACAGAACCCGTAATGTCTTTTCTCTTTTGGGTTCCGTAACCTACCACAACCAGTTCGTCCAGTTCCTGTCTTTCTTCTTTTAAGTGAATCGTTACCGGATTTTTTTCAACTACTATTTCAAGTTTCTTATATCCTATGTAACTTACGATTAAGGTATACGGAAATTTCTGACCGGTCTGAAAATAAAATTTTCCTTCGGCATCTGTTACAACCCCGTGAGTGGTACCTTTAATATTTACAGAAGCACCTATAATTGGCTGATTTGTAATGTCATCGACTACCGTTCCGTCTAGTTTTGACTGGATAAGCGGTGTCGTATTTTGTGCCTGAAATGGCAGGGATGTTAACAAAAATGTAACCCATAAAATGAGGTTTATATTTTTTTTCATTTCTTTGTAATGGTTTTAAGTAATTAACAAGACGCCCTGAGCCCTGTTTATACAGCACTCTGAAGTGTTCTTGATTTAGTGATAAATATTCTTTAAGCCTCGCCATTTCTGTTGCCGCAGAAATGGCTTTTTTTATTTACAGCAGCAGCATTGCATTATTTTCATTTTGTCGTGTTTTTAGTTGGTTAATTATTTTCTTTTTAAAATACAGGTATATTCAAAAATCCTTTCGCTGCCCTTTATGGCATCAATCAGATGTTTGTAATTCAATAAAAGTAATCTTGTGGTGAAATTGAGATTTTCGTTTTTTCAGATTCAGAATTCAGTCTAATAACGAAAGGATTGTGTTGGTCATTAACAACAGAAGCACATATAACAACAATTGTTATAAGTATTTTTTTCAGGAAGAATGTAATACGATATGCTTTCGGTTGTTTTCACAATATAGTTTTTTTTAGTTTCAAATATTATTTATAAACTCTACTAATCCTATAGACAAAGTTAATTTTAATATAATAAAAACCAAAAAAATGTTTACTTTTTTTTGAAAAAGAAAGGGCACAGATCTCTAACCTGAATTAAAAACCAGATAAGAACCCTTTATTTATAAAGGCTTGTAAGAGATTCCGAAAGAATATTAAATGTTAATTTTTTTTGTGTCAATTTCCTAAATTGTAGTATTTTTTACTTGTTTTTTATTTCTGTAAATCCTTAATTTTAAAAAACAGGAGATTAAAACAGAGCATAAAAAACTATTTTTGATCTTGTCAGGTCTGTTTTTAGTGAAGCGGACTGTATTTTAAAGTTGATTTTGAATAAATTAGAGTAACTTTATAGACTTCAAAATAAATTATAAATTTTTATTCATCGTACAGATAAATACTTATATTTGTAATAAGTATTTATACTTAGTTTTTATTTTCAATACATGATCCAAGTTAGTAAAGCCTTAGAAATAATCGAAGCAAACAGCAATCTAATGTCAGTTAAACGTGTTCCGGTTAGCAAAGCATCAGGTTATGTCCTGGCTCAAAAAGTAGTTTCCCCTATTAATATGCCGCCTTTCAGGCAGTCGGCTATGGATGGTTATGCTTTTACGCACAGCATACGGCATCAATATGATATAATAGGAACTTCTCAGGCTGGAGATCATATAAATGTGAAGCTAAAAAGTACGGAAGCTGTCAGAATATTTACGGGTGCTTTTGTTCCGGACGATGCAGATACAGTTGTTATGCAGGAGCATGTTATGGCCAATAAAGATTCTATTTTGATTGCAACAATGCCCGAAAAATTGTCAAATGTGCGTCCGAAAGGTGAACAGATAAAAAAAGATGAGGTTGTTTTTGAAGCCAATACTTTACTGAGCCCTGCAGCTATTGGATTTCTTGCTAGTTTAGGTATTACAGAAATTGAAGTTTACAAAAAGCCAAAAGCAGCCATTTTAGTAACTGGAAATGAATTGGTACAGCCGGGTAAAAAATTGAAAAAAGGGAAAATATTTGAAAGTAATTCTATAATGCTTCAGTCAGCGCTTCAAACAATTGGTATCAGGAAAACGGAAGTATATTGTGTGAAAGATCATTTGAAAGCGACAAAAAAGGCACTTAAGAGTATCTTAAAAAAATATGATATTGTTCTGATTTCCGGAGGAATTTCTGTAGGAGATTATGATTTTGTAAAAGAGGCATTATTGCAGAATGAGGTTAAAGAACTTTTTTATAAAATCAACCAAAAACCGGGAAAACCTATGTTCTTTGGTTCAAAAGAGGAAACTTTAGTTTTTGCCCTGCCAGGAAATCCAGCTTCATCGCTGACTAATTTTTATGTGTATGTACTGCCGGCCATTAAAAAACGAATGGGGTTTTCAAACACTCATCTTCCAAAAATGGTTAGAAAACTGAATGATGATGTAAAGAATACGACTGGCAAAACATTGTTTTTAAAAGCATTATATGATGAAACAAATGTGACCATTTTAGAAGGGCAGGCGTCGTCGATGCTAAATTCTTTTGCTATTGCTAATGGTTTAGTTATCGTAGAATATAATTGCGAAATAATGAAAAAAGGGGAATCAGTGACGATTCTTCCAATTGATTAGTCTTTTTTAGATTCGGGAATAAAGAGAAGAGAGAATAGAGAGAATAGAATAGAGAGAATAGAATAGAGAGAATAGAATAGAGAGAATAGAATAAAGAGAATAGAATAAAGAGAATAGATTTTAGATAAAAGATGACAAACGCTGTATAAATAAAAACATATAGCAGGAAAAACGATTAAACAATTAACCCAATAAACGATTAACCCAAAAAATGAATCTCCTAAGTTCCGAAAATATAGTATTATTTAGTTTTGCCTTGATTGTAATTGCGTTTTTATATTCCAGTGTCGGACATGGTGGTGCTTCGGGGTATCTGGCTTTGATGAGCATTTTTGCTTTTCCGATTTCGATTATGAAACCATCGGCTTTACTGCTGAATTTGTTTGTTTCGAGTATTTCGTTCTTATTTTATTACCGAAATAATTATTTCAGACCCAAGCTGTTTTATCCGTTTGCGATTGCGTCGATTCCGGCAGCTTTTATTGGCGGATTTATAACATTAGACAATACGATTTATAAAATAATTCTCGGAATTGTATTGGTTTTTGCAGCATTGAGATTGTTTGGAGTTTTTAATTTTAAAGAAAAAGAAGAAGTAAAAATCAATCTGCCGTTTGCACTAACTATTGGATTTGCAATTGGGCTATTATCCGGAATGCTGGGCATTGGCGGCGGTATTATCCTGAGTCCGATTTTATTATTCCTCGGATGGGCATCGGTAAAAGAATCAGCAGCGATTTCGAGTCTGTTCATTTTTGTGAATTCATTTGCCGGAATGTTAGGTTTCTTTTTGGGAGGAAATACAATCCCAATGGAAAGTTTTTATCTGGTTCCAATTGCAGTAACAGGAGGAATGTTAGGAGGATTTTACGGAAGCGGGAAATTCTCGAATCGAACTTTAAAAATGGTTCTGGGAACGGTAATTTTAATGGCAAGTGTTAAATTGATTTTTCCTTGATATGTTAAAATTAACCGCAAAGAACGCAAGGCTTTGTAAAAGCGGTTTATAATAATAAAGTAGTAAAGCACGCAAAGCTTTGTGTCGATCCAGCTTTGCGAACTTAATTTTAAAGATATCAATGAACAAAAAAACTTAGCGCACTTTGCGGTAAAAAAACTGATCGCAGCTTGAAACAAGAAAAACTATGAAAACACTAACAGTATTTATTCTTTGTGGGGGAAAAAGCTCCAGAATGCAGTCAGAAAAAGGATTGGTTTTGTTTCAGGAAAAGCCATTCATAGAGCATATCATTCAGGCGATTTTGCCGATAACGAATCATATAAAACTGATTACGGCTTCAGAAGAATACAATTATCTGCCGTATGAAAAAATACCGGATTTAATTGAAGACAAAGGGCCTCTGGGCGGAATTTACACGGCATTATCACATTCTGAAACCGAATTCAATCTGATTTTAAGTTGTGATATTCCGCTGATTTCAACCGAATTATTGCAGGAATTAATTTCAAAACATACTAATGAAGCGGGAATTACGGTTTTTGCTTCCGAAAGTAAAACACATCCATTGATCGGAATTTATTCCAAAGAAATTGTTCCAATTATAAAAAGCGCTATCGATTCGAACGAACTAAGAATGATGGATCTGCTGGCAAAAGTGCCGCATCAGATTATCAATATAGAAGAAAGCGAAAATTATCATTTGACCAATGTTAATTCGCCGGATGAATTAGATGATTTAAATATCAATTCAATTTAAAGCAATATGGAAACTTTAAAAACACCCAAGTTAACAATCGTAGGCGCGGGCCCGGGCGATGTTGAACTGATTACGATGAAAGCCATAAAAGCTTTAAAAAGTGCCGATGTTGTATTGTATGATGCTTTGGTAAACGAAGAATTGTTAGAATATGCACCACAGGCCGAAATTATTTTTGTTGGCAAACGATTAGGCTGTCACGCTTATACACAGGATCAAATCAACGATTTAATTGTCTCAATGGCAAAAACACAGGGACATGTGGTTCGTTTAAAAGGCGGAGATCCGTTTGTTTTTGGAAGAGGAAGCGAAGAAATCGAATTTGCAGAAGATTTTGGAATTGAAACAGCTATTGTCCCTGGAATTTCATCGGCTTTGGGAGTTCCTGCTTCAGTTGGAATTAGTTTGACACAGCGAAAAGTAGCGGAGAGCTTTTGGGTAATTACAGGAACGACTTCGGCTCACGAATTATCAAAAGATGTTCATCTGGCTTCAAAATCAGCTGCAACAGTGGTGATTTTGATGGGAATGCATAAACTGAATGAAATTATTTCGATTTATCAAACAAACAGAAACGACGATCTTCCGGTTGCTATTATTCAAAACGGAACAAAAAATTCAGAGCAAAAAGTGATTGGAACTATTAGCACAATTACTAAATTGGTGGCTGAAAAAAATATTTCATCGCCAGCCATTATTGTAATTGGCGAAGTGGTGAGAAATACATCAAGCTGGATTTCTTATTTTCAGGAACATTTTGAAGATGAATTCATTTTTCAGAATTTAAATTTATAAAAATGATTGAGGTTAAATATTTTGGAGCTGTCGCTGAAAAAACAAAATGCGAATTCGAAAAATTATCTTTTTCCGAAGAATTGTCTTTGCAAAAACTATTGCAGGATTTAGACGAAAAATATGAATTGGAATCACTGACTTTCCGGGTTGCAGTCAATCAAAAAATAGTTTCAAAAACAGCAGATTACACTTTACAGACAAGTGACATTGTGGCTTTATTACCGCCATTTGCCGGAGGATAAATTATGAATGCAGATAACCGATACAACAGACAAATTATACTTCCGGAAATAGGAAAGGAAGGTCAGCAGAAATTAGCAGAAGCAAAAGTTTTGGTAATTGGTGCCGGAGGTTTGGGCGCTGCGATTTTACCGTATCTGGCTTCGGCCGGAGTGGGTGAAATCGGAATTGTAGATCATGATACTATTGAGATTTCAAATCTTCAGCGACAAGTGATTTATAAAACGGATGCTATCGGAAAATCAAAAGCGAAGGAAGCCAAAGCAATGATTTCGGACTTGAATCCTTTGGTTAAAGTAAAGGCAGTTTCAGAAAAATTATCGGGAAAAAATGCTCTTTCATTATTCGCAAAGTATGATATTATCGTCGATGCAACTGATAATATTGCCGTTAAATATGTAATTAATGATGCTTGTCTGGTAACTAACAAACCAATGGTTTACGGTTCTGTTTTCAGGTTTCAGGGACAAGTTTCGGTTTTCAATTATCAAAACGGACCCACTTATAGATGTTTATATCCGGAAGAAAATCTAAACGCTGCAAATTGTGAAGAAGCCGGAGTACTTGGCGTTTCGGTTGGAATTATCGGAATGTTTCAGGCCAATGAAGTTCTAAAAATGATTCTTGGAGTTGGAGAAGTTCTCAGGGGAAAAATATTGGTTTATAATACGCTGAAAAACGAACAGCAAAAGTATGATTTAGATAAAAGTGATTTTCAAGAAATAAGCAGAGAAGCATTCGAAAGAAAATACAATAAATGTGAAGTTGAAGAAGTAAGTTTTGATTCGGTTTTGGAAGAAATAAACAATGAAAATGTTCTTTTTCTGGATGTTAGAAATCAAGATGAATCACCAAAAATTAGTTTGCAGCATCAAATCCAGATTCCATTAATGAATTTGGAAAAAGAAATTGAAAAACTGAATAAAAATCAAAAAATCTATGTTTTCTGCCAATCCGGAATCAGAAGTAAAATTGCAGTTGAGTTGCTTCAAAAGCACCGATTTAAAAACATAAAAAGCATTGCTGGAGGCGCTTTGGCAATGAAAAATATATTGAAAGAAGAAATGATATAGCCACGAATTCACGAATTATCACGTAATAATTTGTGTAATTTAAATTTCACGAATTTATTTTTTAAAATCTATCCGCAAAGTATTGGATTAATTCGTGAATTCGTGGCGGAAAAAAAATAAATATAATGAGTAAAAATGTATTTGTAGAAGGCCCAATCTCACCTGAGTTTATAGCCGAGTCGATTGCCAAACATCAATCGAAACATACCATTGGGGCGCATAACATCTTTTTAGGACAAGTTCGTGCCGATGTAATTCACGATAATACTGTCGTGGCGATTGATTATTCCGCTTATAAAGATATGGCTAATGAAGCGTTGTACACGATTCGCGAAAAGGCTTTTGCTAAATTCGATTTGACTTGTATGCACATTTATCACAGTTTAGGTGTTGTAAAAGCGGGTGAAATCTGTTTATTCGTTTTCGTTTCGGCAACACGACGCAAACAAGTTTACGAAGCAACAGAAGCCATAGTAAACTGGATCAAAACCGACGTTCCGATTTTTGGAAAAGAAATGTTTGAGAACGATACATTCACCTGGAAACAAAATACTTAATGGTAGATATTACGCATAAAATAAGCACTTTAAGAGTAGCAACAGCAACCGCAATTGTAAAAGTCAGCAGGCAGGAAACAATTGATGCAATTGTGAACAATTTAGTGCCAAAAGGAAACGTGTTCGAAATGGCAAAAACGGCTGGATTATTTGCTGTAAAAAACACGCATTTATCGATTCCGGATTGTCATCCGCTTCCTATTGAATTTACTTCAGTTGAATATAATATTGAAGGATTGGAGATTCACATCATCTTCAAAGTAAAAACAGTTTACAAAACAGGAGTTGAGGTTGAAGCTATGCACGGCGCATCAATCGTGGCATTGACGATGTACGATATGCTGAAACCGATTGATAAAGAAATCGAAATTTCAACCATTAAATTGATTAATAAAGAAGGCGGAAAATCTTCTTTCAAAAATAAATTCCCAAATGCCATAAAAGCGGCGGTTTTTGTTTGTTCTGATTCGATTTTTGCGGGCGATAAAGAAGATCGTTCCGGAAAGACAATCGTAGAAAAACTAGATTCTTATGGAGTTGAAACTTCTCATTATGAAATCATTCCGGACGAATTAGAAATTATTCAGGAAAAAACGAAGGCTTTCACCAAAGAAAATCAGTTGGTAATTTTTACAGGCGGAACTGGTTTATCACCAAGAGATGTAACACCAGAAGCTTTATCACCGATTTTAGAAAGCAGAATTCCGGGAATCGAAGAAGCAATTCGCAATTACGGACAGCAGAGAATGCCGTATGCGATGCTTTCGAGAAGCGTAGCAGGAACTTTGGGTAAAAGTTTGGTTTTGGCTTTGCCAGGCTCAACAAACGGGGTAAAAGAATCGATGGACGCTGTATTTCCGCATGTAATGCACGTCTTTCATATTTTAAAGGGAAAAAACCATGACAGCCTCTAACACAATTTTGACGGACGGTTTTGGGCGCAGACACAATTATTTGCGTATTTCGCTGCTGGAAAAATGCAACCTGCGTTGTACGTACTGCATGCCGGCGGACGGAATCGCGCTTTCTCCAAAAGCCAGTTTAATGACGGCCGACGAGATTTTTGCTATCGCTCAGACTTTTGCACAAAATGGTGTTGACAAAATCAGGTTAACGGGAGGAGAACCTTTACTAAGAAAGGATTTTCCTGAAATTGTTTCTAAATTATCGACTCTGGATATTTCACTTTCTTTAACCACAAACGGAATCTTAATTGATCGTCATACAGAGACTTTAAAGCAGTTTAAAGTCAAAAAAATCAATTTGAGTCTAGATACTTTGGTTTCGTCTAAATTCGCTTCTATAACGCTTCGAAATCAGTTTGAGAAAGTGATTGATAACCTGCATTTACTTTTGAATAACTATTTTCAGGTAAAAGTAAATGTGGTTTTGATAAAAGGCTTTAATGATAACGAAATTGTCGATTTTGTGAAACTGACTCAGTTTTTGCCCATTTCGGTTCGTTTTATTGAATTTATGCCTTTTGCCGGAAACGAATGGGACAGGAGTAAAATGGTTTCGCAGAAAGAGATTTTATCTTTAGTGGAAACTCAGTTTTCTTCAAGCGAAATTCAGAAACTGGAAGATGAAAAAAACTTCACTTCGAGAAATTATAAAATAAACAGTTTTCAGGGCGATTTCGGAATTATAAGTTCCATCACAAATCCGTTTTGCGACAGCTGCAACCGAATCCGCCTGACGGCTGACGGGAAAATAAAGAACTGCCTTTTCTCCAATTCTGAAACTGATTTATTAACACCTTTTAGGAACGGAGAATCCATCACCGATTTGATTTCGCAATCCATTCAAAATAAAATGAAAGTCCGCGCCGGAATGGCTACGGTTAATGAGATTAACGATCCTGCACTTCATTTTGATAATCGCAGTATGATTACGATTGGAGGATAGGAGTCTGGAGTTGTGAGTTATGAATTATGAATTATGAGTTATGGGTTATGAGTTATGAGTTATGAGTTATGAGTTATGAGTTATGAGTTATGAGTTATGGGTTATGGGTTATGGGTTATGAGTTATGAGTTATGGGTTATGAGTTATGGGTTATGAGTTATGGGTTATGAGTGATGTTTTACCAATGGTATAAAATAAAGGTAGTGTCTCACTAACTGTGTAAGTAAAAAATAATGGGGTTTTAATACCTCATT
>NZ_JBMDKA010000034.1:0-57268 GCF_057809475.1 Flavobacterium sp. FG19
AAAATTTCAATTTTAACTTGTAAATCAACACAGAATCTCCGAAGCTTACAAAAAATGAGCAGTGCATTTTGAAACAGCCTCTTCTTATTTTGCATTAATCTCGATTATTTCCCGAAACATTAACATCCAAAGCTTTACTAACACGGATAATTTTATCAATTCCCATAATTTGTTTTTCGGGCAGACATTTGTTTTTAAACAATATAAAAAACATAAAACAGTCAAATATGACGGGATATTTACGTTCCCATTTTTTAGTTTTTTTATTTATAAGTTTGCTAAAAAGACAATACAATGAAAGCCATCAATAATTTGGAAGGCCTTAAAACTTTAACTACCCAATATTTCAATACCTTGCAACCTGTTGAGAATGAAAAAGATATTTACAACGCCCAAATTAAAGTGGGAAGTTATTACGAACTGGGTTGTATTATTACCAATATGCTAAAATCCGGTATTCTGGCATTAGAGGAAAACACTGCAAAAGACAGTAATTACGATTCTATAAATGTGGTTTTACTTCTGGAAACGGCACTTCAGTTATTTCCAATAAATGAATTGGAGTTTTTAGACAGAATTAATGAATTGAAATAATACGTTTCTTTACATATAAAGCATATAGAATTGTGTCTGTACTATAATTAATTATCTAAAAAACTTAAAGTATTGAACAAACAGTTGTTTATAATAAAGAAGTATTATATTTGTAATCTTAATATGACAATACTATGACATCAAAAGAACATAAAGAATATCTTACAGCATTGAAGCAATATTCTACAGATTTGCTAAAATCTGAGGAGAATATTAAAGTTTTTTTTGTAGATGCGGGTATTCATACCCTGACGGGACGACTTACAAAAGCATATTCTTCATCTGAACCTATTGGATATAAAATTCAAAATTCTAAAGAACATAAAACGAAGTAAAATTAATGTACTCTAGAAGGTCTGGTTTAATTTTAGGCTTTCACGGTTGTGATAAAGCTGTCAGGGATAAAATCGTTTGTAAAAAAGGAGAAATCCTTAAACCAAGTGAAAATGTTTGGGATTGGCTGGGGCATGGTATTTATTTTTGGGAAAATAATCATGAAAGGGCTCTACAATTTGCAATCGATTTAAAAAATAATCCTCCAAAGGGAAAAGAAAACCTTATTAAAGAACCAGCTGTTTTAGGAGTCATAATTGATTTAGGTTATTGTTTAGATTTGTTAGACTCAAAATATCTTGATGTACTTAAAATTGGATATGACCTTCTTTGTGCATCTCATAAAAAATTCGGATCAAAATTACCCTTAAATATAGTCAATGAAAAAGGTGAATTACTTAGACGTAATTTAGATTGTGCCGTAATTCAAACCGTACATCAGATGAATAATGATCTAAACAGAACTCCGTATGATTCTGTGCGGGGAGTATTTTTTGAAGGAGATAGTTTATATGAGAATGCTGGATTTAGGGAAAAGAATCATATTCAGATAGCGGTCAGAAATCAAAACTGTATTAAGGGGGTCTTTATACCTCGTGATCTGAATGAATAATAGTTTTACAGTTTTTATATTCAGCCATAAGTTTATCCAGAAACTCAAAAAGTTTCGCATTCATTTCGATGTAATTGTAAGCCAATATGGTTTCGGGATCCTGAACAAATTTATGTTTTCTGCTTGCTGCGGTTAAGTCATTTTCACTTTCAATTAAAAGCGATACAACTTGGGTAGTCAATTCCATATGACATTGAAAACCATAAACCAGATTAGAATACGAAACAATCTGAACCGGACAGCCTTCGCTGAAAGCCAAAACCTTACTTTCGGGAGTCAGGCCGGGCATATCGTTGTGCCAGTGACCCACATTTAAAGAAGGTCCAAAATGGTTGATTTTTTCATCTTCGGCACCCAATTTTGTCAGTGTAACAGGAAAAACTCCAATTTCTTTTTCAGGACTCTGATCGACTTTTGCACCAAGTGCTTCACCAATTAACTGTGAACCCAGGCAAACACCTACAACAGCTTTTCCGGCAGTAATGCATTTTTGAATCAAATCTATTTCAGCAGCGGCATCAAAATGCGGACATTCTTCCAGAGTCGTATTCGGACTTTGAGGTCCGCCCATCACAATGAGCAGATCAATGGAGTCTGAAGAGTCGGGAAGAGGCTCGTTTTCATAAACTTTAGAAAAAGAAATTTGATAATTTCGCTCTTTTGCCCAGTTTAAATACGCTCCCGGCGCTTCAAATATTTCGTGTTGTATAAAATGTATGCTCATGAGATTCAAAATTTACAGCAAATTTATCTCTATTATAAAAAGTTCCAATAGTCCACTTTTTTAATTAAAAGATGGTCCAGATTTAACCGGATTAAAAATTACAATTCTAAAAAACGAGCTGTTTAAAATTGTACATTTTGTATATTTTTTTTGTACATTTGCTACTTGTGAATCAGCCCAAATGATGAATGTAAAAATAGTGAAGATTGAGGGAAATACTTTAGTTGATGCTAAAATTTCAAATATAAAAACATTGAAAATAAATCTTCCGTCTGTAGTTGACGGCTGGAGATTTGATTTTAAAAAACATTCGAAAAAAAAGAATTTTGATACGTATATTTTAGTTTCTGAAGAGAATTCAGAAAGAATAGAAGGATGTCTAATATTTGAAATGAAAGACAAAGTTGAACCTTATATGGCCTTTGTTGAAATAGCGCCTCATAATAAAGGTACAGTGAAAGAATATGAAAATGTTGCAGGCTGTTTAATTGCCTTTGCCTGTCGTTTGAGTTTTATAAACGGAAAGGATCATTTTCAGGGATGGCTGGCCTTTGATGTTTTAGAAGAAACTAAAAAAGACGAAGCTAAACTGATGACCGTTTATTCAGCAAAATATAATGCTTTAAGATTGGGAGAGAGTACCACTATGCTTATACCCCCGGAAGGAGGACAAAAATTAATAACTGAATTTTTAAATTAATGGAAATGAAAAGTAAAGAAATTAAATTTGAAGATATCTGGAATGACAAAAAGAAAGAAGAGGTTAAGAAAGCCATTTTGTCGCATTCCTCTAAACAATCTAAAGAACGATTATTAACAAATCAGTTACTTTCTATACAATATAAATTAGAAGATTATATTCAAAGCGAAACGGAAGATACTGAAGTTTTAAAAGTACTTGATTTTGTGAAAATGTACCTAAAAGTTCTTAATTTGACTAAAAAAGAGTTAGCCGCATATTTTGGAATGGAAGATAGCAATCTGCATAAATATTTAACAGGAGCCAGAAAACTTAATGCAGAATTAGTTTTAAAACTAAGTTCCTTTTCGCATACTAAGCCAGAGTATTGGTATCGTGTCCAGATAAAGAATGAATTGATCGAATTAAATAAAGAGAAGAAAAACGCAGAGAAGTATAAAAAATATGATTATCGCAATCTGCTTGAAGCAGTTTAGACTTTAACTTAATTTAGAAATACACAAATTATTGAACTGCCCCAAAAAGAGAGACACTATTTTTTGGGGCATTTTTATGGAAAGAAAAATCAAAAATTAAAGCAAATTTATCTCTATTATAAAAAGTTCTAATAGTCCACTTTTAATTATTGAAAGGTGGTCCAGAAGTTAACTCTTGTTGCATTTCACACATCACATTTTACTAAGATTATGTAAACTCTGATAGACGTTATTGTTTATTGGAAATAGGTTTATAATATACAGATCCTGATTGTATGTTATAAAACTCATAGATTGTTTGGCTTTATTCCCAATAAAAGTAAGGTTCGTCTTGCCCTGCTCATTAATTGAAATGTTAAAATGTGAAAATACACCTTCAATTTCTGTTAAAGTAGTTTTGTAAATATTAGTAATTTTCCCTCTCACACTATAGTAGATTGTTTTTGTTTTATAAGGATAATCGTGTAAGTTAATAAATCGACCATTATGGTCATTCATATCTGAAATTGAAAAAGAATTCATATTATAATTTTCTTCAGGTTTTTTCGTATCCCTTTCAAATTTTAAAGAATTATCTATTTTACCTAATCTGGTAACAGTTATATAATACTTATTGTCAACTATAGCATTAAAACCCGCAAATTTTTCTTCAAGATAATAAGTTTGGATATATTTTACCCTGTTTTCACCAATATTCACCAATTGATTTAATTTGATTTCCGGCAGATTCTTATCATATGTGATTTTAAAATCGTATATAAAATAAGAAATAATTTTATAGGCTATGAATACTATAAAACCAGATAAAAGTACCGTTACAATTCTTTTTGTTGTCATATCTTAATATTGTAATGTTTGGGGGCTTTCCGTTTTACAAATATTGTCTTTTTTGTCCTATAAGTAATACGGAAAACCACATTAAAAAAAATAAAATAAGTAATAAACTCTGAGAAGTTTGATTCTCTGTAAAACGGAAACCTGCGACTAAAAACTCACTTATTCATCGTAATATACTCCGAAGGCGTCATGCCAAAATGTTTCTGGAAATTGCGACCAAAGCTCGTCTGCGATTTATAACCCACCATTTCGGCGATTTCATACATTTTATAATTTTCGTTTAAAAGCAGTTCGGCAGCCCGTTTTAAGCGTACGATATTAATCAGTTCATTCGGACTCAGATTCGAAATGTCTTTGATTTTTCGGTACAAAGTCGAACGGCTCATGTTCATGATTTCGGCTAATGATTCTACACTTAAATCAGAATCGGTGATGTTTTTCAGGATTTCGTCATCGAGTTTTTTCAGGAATTTTTCATCCGTTTTATTGTGGGCGATGCTTTTAATGTGCGACAGCGGCGAACTCGCATAATAGTTCATGATTTGTTTTCGGTTTTCGATCAGATTATTGGCCTGAACCTTTAAATAATCCATCGAGAAAGGTTTCGCAATATAAGCATCGGCACCTACTTCCAGACCGTCAATCTGCGATTTCAGGGAGTTTTTGGCGGTAAGCAGAATCACCGGAATATGGCTGGTTTCCAGATTCGTTTTAATTTCTTTACACAAGGTAATTCCGTCCATAACAGGCATCGAAACATCGCTTATTACAAGCTGAATATTTTCGTTATGAATGATTTTCAGGGCGCTTTCGCCATTATCGGCTTTTAAGATGGAGTAAAACGGAGCCAGTTCGGCGGTAATAAAATTCAGTAAATCTTCATTGTCTTCAACCACTAAAAGCTGTGTTTTTTCGTGTTTGTTTTCGATTTCTACGGTTTCTTTTTCCGTTTCGGTTTCTTCTTTTTCCGTTTCGTTATAAAACATAAATTCTTCTTCCTGACGAAGCGGCACCACCAGTTCAAAAACATTCAGTTTTGCATCTTCCAGCAGCTGTAGGTTTCCGTTATGCAATTGTGCGAGCGAATGTGCGAGCGAAAGTCCGATTCCGGTTCCCGATGTCGTATCCATATTATCAACCCTGAAAAAAGGCTCGAAAATTTTCTCTTTTAAATGAAACGGAATCAAATTTCCGTCGTTTTTCACAATTAATGTCAGTTTCTTTTCATCCCTGAAAAGCGTAATCGAAACTTTGTCTTTGGAATATTTAATGGCATTGTTCATTAAATTGCTCAGGATTTTTTTGAAGGCTTCTTTATCCACAAAAGCAAAAATGTCTTTATCGCCCAGTTCCAGTTCAAATTCAATTTCGCGTTCTTCAATAAGCTGACTGAATCTCAAATGTAAATTCCGAACCATAGACGAAATATTCGCTTCGACAAAAGTGAGCTTTAAACCGCCAATTTCCGATTTTCTAAAATCCAGTAATTCGTTTACCAGCTTTAATAGTCGGGACGTGTTTTTTTTCATGATCGAAAGATTCTGCGGTACCTCAGCCGATTGGTGTTCCATAACCAGCAGTTTTTCCAAAGGTCCTTTTATGAGTGTAAGAGGCGTTCTGATTTCGTGTGCCACATTGGTAAAAAAGTCAATTTTGGCCTGATAGATTTCTTTTTCTTTTTCGTCGTTCAGATGTTTTATTTTTCGGTTGTGTTTGATCTGCGTTAGGTTCTGCGAATAACGAATGATATAATACAATGAGCCGCAGATAAGCAGGAAATAGAAAAAATACGCATAGGAACTCGCCCAGAACGGTGGCAGGATTCTGATTTTTAATTCAACTTCTTTGCTCCAGACACCAAAACTGTTGAGTGATTTTACTTTAAAAACATAATCGCCGGGAGCCAGTTCCGTAAAGAAAACTTTGTTGTTGCGTTCCAGATAAACCCAGTCGTTATTGACGTTTTCGAGTTTGTACCAGTATTCAGTCAGTTCCGGTGCGGTATAATTTAAAGAAGCAAATTCCAGGTTGAATGAGGTCTGGCTGTTGTCGAGTTCCAGCTCGTCAAGATGTGAGATGGAATATTGCAGTGGCGAATCTTTTCCGTTAACATCAATATCCTTATTGTTAATCTGGAGATTGGTAATAAAAGTCGAAGGTGTGTATTTGTTTTTGGTAAAATTCTTAGGGTTGAAACTAATCATGCCGTTTAAGTTCCCAAAATACATATCGCCGTTGGTGTCTTTAAAAGCCGAAGCATAATTAAACTGATCGCTCAGTAAACCGTTTGCTGTTGTATAAATTTTAATGCTTTTATGGTCCGGACCAAATTTTACCAGGCCTTTAGAAGTTGTAAGCCATAAGTTTTTCGAATCATCTTCTAAAATAGAATACACCACATTGCTCGGGAATCCGTTTTTGGTCGTGAATTTTCGGAACGTTCTTGTTTTTTTATCAAATAAATCCAGTCCGTTTTCAGTAGCAAACCATAAGTTTTTAAAACTGTCTTCAAAAATATAATTGATCGAGTTATTACTAATTCCGTTTGGATTTTTGTAATCGTAAATAAAAACCTCTTTCTTTTTGGTTTTGGGATTGTAATAAAACAAACCGTCACGATAGCTTCCGGCCCAGAGATTTCCGTCGCTGTCTTCTTTGTAAGTAGTGTAATGGGTTGTTTCGGGGAAAGTTTTTAAAGTATCAAAAGTATCATTCTGTTCATTATAGACATAAAGTCCCATTGTAGTAATTACGATCAACTCATTCTTTTGGGTTACATAAAAAGAAAAAATAAAATTACTGCGCAATCCTGTAGCCGGATTATTGGCGCTGTAGTGTTTGATAACAGCTCCCGAATTCCGGTCTAAAACATCGAGTCCGTGCTCAAATGTCCCAACCCAGATTTTATCTTTTCTCGGCATCAGGGCGTGAATGTTGTAATACGAAACACTGCTGCTGTTTCCGTTAGGTAAATAGGAAGTGAATTGCTGTGTTTTTGGGTTGAACCGGTTTAGTCCGGCATCTTCGGTACCAATCCACAAATCACCTTTATCATCTTTGTGGATTTCCCTTACGGCGCTTCCGCTGATGGAATTCTGGCCTTTTTGCGGGAAATATTTCTTAAACTGGGTATATTGTTTTTGATGGTAATTGATCCCGCCAAAATAAGTTCCTATCCAGATTCCGTTTTCCTTATCAATCGTAATCGAATAGGCTGCATTGTCTGAAACGGCATACGGATCGTTGTAATTTTTTCTGAGGTTAACGTTTGCTTTGGTTTTTAGGTTATAGACGTAAATTCCGGATTCGCTGGCAATCCAGAGTTCGTCACTGCCTCTCTTTTTAAACTGTCGTACATATACCGGTCTTTTGGTCGAAAATGCTAAGCTGGAAGTTGCTTTGTCTGTAATGTTATACGTCAGTACACCATCGTCCTGTGTGCCAATTACAATATTGTTTTTATCGAGGGCATAAATGGTGGTTATCCTGAAATTGGAGGAAGAGGCCGGAGGTGTCACCGGAATATTTTCAAAGGAAAGGTTTTCTTCAGAATAACGGTATACTTTATTTAGGGAAGAAGCCCAGATATTGCCGCCGGCATCCCTTGAAATTGAAGTGGCAATAAAGTACTTATTAGGGTTAAAAGTTTTGGTTTCTTTTTTAGTGGTTGAATATTTATAAAGAATATTACCCGAAATAAACCAGATATTACCGTATTTATCATGGTTGATATCGTTGATACGATCGTTGATGGCTTCATTTAAAACCGTAAACTGATCTGTTTTTTTATCATATTGGTACAAACCTTTATCTGTTCCTACCCATATTACGCCTTTATATTCGTGCAGAGACTGAATATAATTACTTCCGAGGCTGTGAACAGGGTCGGTATTGCTTCGGTACGTTTTAAAACGATAGCCGTCAAATCGGTTTAAACCGTCCTTGGTTCCGAACCACATAAAACCGTCTTCGTCCTGTAAAGAGGTCAAAACGGTGTTATTGGAAAGTCCTTCTTCCACCTGAAAATGTTTAAAATAATATTCCTGTGCGTGAATAAAATTTAAGGATGTAACCGAAAAAAATACAAAAAGAAAGAATTTACGCATACTACAGCTTTTTAGTTAAAAACCGGGATTTAAACAAATCGTGTCAATATTCTACAAAATGTTGCAAGTCTCGATTTTTCTGGTCTTTTTTATACAATTTGAATCATTTGAGATAGAAATTGACACAAATGAAGCATTTTATTTTGAATTAAAATCATCTACTTTGGATTTTCAAATAAATCATATTTACAATTTTTAGGCTTAAAAAATACATTGTCTATAAAATAAAGTTTGAAAAAATAACTCATTAACAATTTTGAAACAAAATGAACCAATTATTAGCATCAGGAAAATTTATTTCCTTTTTTGCCCGTATCAGGGATGATTAGAATTTGTAAAAAACAATTGTAAAACCAACCAAAAAATGAAAACTATCTAAATGACAAATCAATGAAAACAAAGTTCACTCAAATTTTAAAGCAGAGATATTACCTCTTGTTTTTCTTTAGTTTATTAGTACAACAAACGTATGCACAACAGCAAATAACCATAACGGGAAAAGTGGTTTCTGTAACAGGAGAACCTATTCCGTTTGCTAACGTGGTCATCAAAAACACAAAAAACGGTGCCGTAACCGATTTTGACGGGACGTATAAAATTACAGCGGCTCCAAATCAGACACTGATTTTTAGCTCACAGGGATTTAAAACAGCCGAAATTGCTATTAACAGCAAAACAACTATAAATGCTTCTTTGGAAGAAGATGCCATGAAACTGGATGAAATTGTAGTGGTAGGGTATGGTTCCCAACAGAAAAAAGACCTTACCGGAGCCGTTTCATTAGTAAAGGCCGAAGAAATCCAGAAACGTCAGGTAACCACAATTGCCGATGGTCTTCAGGGACTGGTAACCGGAGTTAAGGTTCGCGGCGGCGGACGTCCGGGACAGGAAGCCAATATTGAGATTCGTGGTTTAAAAAACCTTCAGAGTGCCAATCCGTTATATGTAATTGACGGTATCGTAACCACTGCCAATCGTGATTTTAACCCAAATGATATCGAAAGTATCCAGGTTTTAAAAGATGCATCGGCGGCGGCTATTTACGGTTCAAGAGCGGCAAACGGAGTAATCATTATTACCACTAAAAAAGGAAAAAAAGGACCGCTTCAGGTTGAAGTTTCGGCCAAATCAAGCTTTACTGTTATGCCCCGTTATGATTTAATGGGAACAGAAGAATTCGCCAAATTCAACAATCAGGCTTATGATAATGCCGGAATTCCAAGACAAAACTTAAACATGGCAGTAAATACAGACTGGCAGGATGAAGTATTCAGAACCGGGATGATTCAGGATTACAATGCCAGTTTTGCCGGAGGAAGTGAAAATTCTACTTTTTTCATGTCGGCTAACTATTTCGGAAATGAAGGAACAGTGGTTTCAACAGATTTCGACAGAATTTCATTCAGGGTAAACTCCAGCGGAACAAAAGGAATTTTCAGTATCGGGGAAAACCTGGCAATTAGTAATTCCAAAACCGATGAAATGTCAGGTGAACCAATCATAGACGTTTACCGTTTACTGCCAACGATTCCGGTTTACGACGAAAGCAATCCGGGCGGATACGGTTACGGTAAAGCAGGTGTGGCCAATACTTTTGGAACCAACCCTCTGGCACTGGCTGATTTTTCTGACCGAACCAATGAAAATTTCAGAATTAGAGGAAACATCTGGTCGGAACTAAAATTTACACCCTGGTTAAAATACCGTTTCAATTTTGGATATGAAACCAGTTTTGACAGCTATAAATTCATGAGAAAACTTGGAAACTGGACTTTAAACCAGCCTTATGAGCAGTCGTTTATAAACCAGAATAAAGGAAGATCTGAAACCAAGCTTTTTGAAAATACATTGACTTTCAAAAAAGAATTCGGAAAACATGATTTAACCGTTTTAGTAGGTCAGACGTTTCAGAAAGACAATTACAACCAGATCAACGGAACCAAAAGAAACCTTTTGGTAAACCCTACAACAGGCGAGTATTTTGATGTTCTGGATTTAGGGGATTCACCGGAAGTAGGCGGATTCAGAAACGAAGCCGCTTTAACATCTTACTTAGGAAGATTAGAGTACAATTATGATAACCGCTATTTATTCAATGCTGTTTTCAGACGTGACGGTTCTTCAAAATTCAGTGATGCCAACAAATGGGGGAATTTCCCTTCTCTTTCAGCGGGCTGGAGAGTAAGCAACGAATCGTTCTTTAAATCAGAATTTGTAAAAGACTTAAAACTGAGAGCCAGTTATGGTGAATTGGGGTCAGGAAATATTGGAAACTACGAATATCAGGGATTCATCAATACGTTTGGAGCGATTGTTTTAGGTAACGGACAAACATTGTACCCTTCTGCTTCTCAGGTAAGATTAGCGAATTCGCAGCTGCGCTGGGAAAAATTAAAACAAACCAATCTTGGGATTGATCTGGGAGTTTTAAACAATGATTTACGCTTAACTGCCGACTACTTTATTGCCCGCACCGAAGATGTTTTATTTGGTTTCCCAATTTTATATACGACAGGTAACGACGGAGGAAACCCAATTTCTAATGCTGCGACAGTTGAAAACAAAGGTTTTGAGATCGAATTGTCGTATGCTAAAAAAATCAATGATTTTTCATTCAATGCTTCGGTAAACTTCACGAAAGTAAACAACAAACTGGTTTCGTTAGGAAACGGACAAAACCAAAGTATTCAGGGGAATACCATTACACGTGCCGGAAATCCGGTAGGGATGTGGTATGTACTGCAGACAGACGGATTGTTCCAGAGTATGGAAGAAATTCAAAACTACAAAAATGTCGATGGCAAGGTGATTATGCCAAATGCACAGCCGGGAGATATCCGTTTTAAAGATATCAACGGAGATGGTGAAATTACAAACGAAGACAAAGACATTGTAGGAAGTCCGTGGCCGGAATTTGAAATGGGTTTCAATGCAGGGGCCAGCTACAAAAACTTCGATTTCTCGATGAACTGGATTGCTTCAAACGGTGCTATGGTGTATAACGGATTCAGAAGTGTGGTAGATCGTTTTGATGACGACAGTAACTACAGAAGAGGTATTAAACCATGGACTCCTGAAGATCCTAATACTGATTTCCCAAGAATTGTAAAAGGAACAACTCTGAATTCAAGAGGAGATACAGATCGATTTTTAGAAAAAGGAAATTTTGCAAGATTAAAATACATAGGGTTTGGTTACAATCTTCCGGCCAGTGTTTTAGAAAAATCCGGAATCACCAGAGCAAGATTAACGCTTTCTGCCCAAAATATCCTTACGATTACAAAATACAAAGGTTTAGATCCTGAGTTTACCAACGGGAATATTTTTGAAAGAGGAGTAGATAACGGTTCGTTCCCGAATCTGAAAACCTATTCATTTGGTGTTGAGTTTAGCTTCTAATTTTTAAAAAATCACGTAATGAAAAAAATAGTATTAATAATAGCAGTTTTTTCGGGTCTTTTCTTCACCTCATCATGTGAAAATGAATTAGATCTGACCAATCCAAATGCGCTGACAACAGATCAGTACTGGAAAACAGAAAGTGATGCACAGGCAGGAGTAAACTCCATTTATGCCATGTTTTATAAAGACGGATTATGGGCAAGATGGATTTATTTCCGTCTGGACCTTACTTCAGACGAAGGATATAGTGTGAGTCCGTGGATCGAGCTGGCTGACTGGACACGTTTTAATTATATCAACTATAATTTCTGGGAAGGCAATGTGGTAACCTGGAGAGATACTTACAAAGCCATTTTCAGATGTAATCAGGTAATTGCCAATGTTCCGGATATTCCTTTTCAGAATGAGAACAATAAAAAACAGATTATAGCGCAGGCTAAGTTTTTAAGAGCACTGCACTACTATTACGCTGCTGTTCTTTGGGAAAATATTCCAGTTGTTTTAGAACCGTCAGAACCAAGTGACCTTCCGGAACAAAGAAATGTAACCGAAGTATGGGCTCAGATTGAAACCGATCTGAATGAGGCATTCGCTGACTTACCTGCACAATGGTCAGCAGATCAGACCGGAAGACCGGACAAAGGAGCTGCCAAAGCCTTTCTGGCCAAATTATATATGCAGCAAAGAAAATGGAACGAAGCCAAAGGAGCTTTAGAATATCTTATTTCTGGACCGGGAGCAAGATACAGCCTGGTTTCAAATTACAGAGACAATTTTACAGATGTAAATGAAAACAACAGCGAATCTGTTTTTGAAATCCAGTTTGGAGATCAGAGAAAAGGAGGAACAGATGAAAGCCAGAGTGCCGCTGTATCGAGTAACCGTGCACAGTTTTTTGCCCCAAGAAGCATTGGATGGTCAGACGGACAAGCCCGTTTCTGGTTAGTAAATGCTTTTAAAGAAGAAAAAAATAAAGCAGGAGGTTTAGATACCAGATTGCGATATACGTTATTCTATCCGCAGTTAGAGGCCGATTTTGGCGACAAAACTTATGGTAAAACCTGGGAATGGAGCCAGGACGAAGCCTGGTGGAGAAAAGGAAGCCGTGATTACTACCGTAACAACGAAGATTACTACAGCCAGGTAAATTACAGACTGGTTCGTTATGCCGATATCTTACTGCGTTATGCCGAAGTTTTAAACGAATTAGGAAGTACTGCCGAAGCTTACCAATATGTAGATTTAGTAAGAGCCCGTGTAAACATGAATACGCTGGCGGCAGCCCATCCTGAAATAGGAAACAACCATGATAAGTTTTTAGAAAGGTTAAAAATGGAAAGAGTTTTAGAGCTGGCCGGAGAGAGTGTTCGCTGGGAAGATTTAAAACGCTGGGGAGATTTAGATTCACAGGCTTCTGTTGATAAAATAGCCCTTCGTGATCCTGATTTTAAAAACTTTACAGTAGGTAAAAATCAGAGATTGCCAATTCCGCAGGTGGAAGTAGAAAATAATCCAAACTTAAAACAACACCCTGAATATTAGAAAAAATGATAAAGGGAACCCGGTTTATCATACCCCGGTTCCCTTATAAAAAGAACGATTGTTCATAATACTAAAAAATGGTAATGAAAAAAGTAAAATTGCGTCTGACAGTAATGTTGGCAGGCTTAGTATTGCTGAGCTGCAACAACAAAAAGAGTACTTCTGAAGAGAATAACAAGGAAACCGCTGCGGTTGAAAAAAGGGAAATCTGGACAAAAGATCAGGCCAATAACTGGTATGCAGAACAGCCCTGGTTAGTGGGCGCAAATTATGCTCCTGCCACAGCTATAAATCAGTTTGAGATGTGGCAGGAAGATACTTTTGACCCTAAAAGAATTGACCAGGAATTAGGCTGGGCAGAAAATTTAGGCATGAACGTAATGCGTGTATATCTGCATGATTTACTGCATCAGCAGGATGCCAAAGGACTTTACAAACGTATGAACGAGTTTCTTGAAATTGCAGATAAACATCATATCAAAACCCTTTTTGTGCTGTTTGATTCCTGCTGGGATCCGTTTCCGGTTTTAGGAAAACAGCGTGCCCCAAAACCGCATACACACAATTCAGGCTGGATGCAGAGTCCGGGACAGAAAGCACTTCAGGACAAAACACAATATCCTCGTTTAGAGAAATATGTAAAAGAAACCGTAGGGCAATTTAAAGATGACCAGCGTATTTTAGGCTGGGATGTCTGGAACGAACCGGATAATATGACCGGACCGTCTTACGAAAAAGTAGAAATTAAAAACAAAGTCGATTTGGTTCTGCCGCTTTTAAAAGATGTTTTTGCATGGGCCAGAGAAAGTAATCCGTCTCAGCCCTTAACTTCCGGGGTCTGGGTAGGCGACTGGAGCGATGAAGCCAAAATGAAACCAATGCACAAAATGCAGATCGAACAATCAGATATTGTTTCTTTCCATAATTACAATACCCCTCAGGATTTCGAAAAAGTGATCAAACAATTACAGCGTTACGGGAAACCTTTATTGTGTACCGAATATATGGCCCGACCAAACGGCAGTACTTTTGAAGGCTTTTTACCAATTGCCAGAAAATACAATGTAGGAATGATCAACTGGGGATTTGTTGACGGAAAAACACAAACTAAATATGCCTGGGACAGCTGGACCAAAACATATACTGCAGAACCAAAATTATGGTTTCACGAAGTACTTCATACAGACGGAACGCCATACATAAAAGCCGAAACGGATTTAATCAAAAAAATGACCGCCGAGGCGAATAAGAAGAATTAGATAATGTGTCAATTTGATAATTAGATAATTGTTTTCAGCCACAGATTTCACAGATTAAAAGGATTAAATCTGTGGCTGAAAAAATTAAACACATAAAACATAGATTTTAAAACTATTAAAAAGCGATGTAAAAGAAACTAGTCTCTACACATAGTTCTCTCGTAGTTTGTCATTCCTGAGGAAAGAGGAATGACAAGATTGTGTAAACCATGTTTATTAATGCAGGTGAAACGCCTTTATAGGCAAAGTAAAACTATGTTTCTATGTGTTTAAAAAAAATCATTTTAATCCTTTTAATCTGTGGCAAAAAAAAGAATTAGTGTGAATTAGTGGCAAAAAACAATTCTTAAGCAACATGAAAAAAAATAAAATAAAAAAGTTTTTCCTGGCGATGGCAGTCGTTGTTGGATTTTCTGCGAATGCGCAGCAGCCCGATCCGCCGGGACAGGTAAAAGGAAATGAAAAACCAAAAAACGAAGCCTATTTGTTTGCGCATATGACGCATAACGATTACGGCCGATTGTACTATTCGGTAAGTTTGGACGGGCTTCATTGGGAGAACCTCAACAACGGAAAACGGGTTTTTGAAGAATACAAAGGACATCCTGATATCTGTAAAGGTCCTGACGGGAAATATTATATTGCCGGAAACACCGGAGACGATGCCAAAAGCATCAACATCTGGGTTTCGGATGATTTAATTACCTGGAAAAAACACTCCGATTATACGCCTGATTTAAAAAGCACACCGGATTATTCCAATGCTTTACAGCGAATTGGTGCCCCAAAACTGTATTACGACAAAGATTCTGAAAAGTTTATCATGACCTGGCACACGCCGCATCTTGAAGGAACAAAAGAAGATGGCGAACGGTATTGGGCAAGTCAGCGGACCTTGTATGTTTTGTCTAAAGATTTAAAAACTTTTGAAGGAACTCCCAACCGCTTATTCGACTGGGATATGGGAACTATTGATGTTTTTATTCGTAAAGTCGGCGATTCCTACTACGCCGTGATTAAAGACGAAACGTACCCTACTTTGTACTGGACCACCGGAAAAACCATCCGCATTGCCAAATCAAAAAATCTTTTAGGACCTTATTCTCTGCCCCAGCAGTCTATCAGCCCCAACTTCAGAGAAGCCCCAATGCTGATTCCTTCTCCAGACGATAAAATATGGTATATGTATTACGAACAATATCCGGGTGTTTCTTACGGATTATCTATTGCAGATAACCTTAACGGTCCCTGGTTTCAGGCCTCAGGTTATACTTTTTTCTCTGACTGGGATAAGTATAGTTTACCTGAAAAAGTGCGCCACGGCTGTATGATTACCATCTCTAAAAAAGAGTATGACAGCCTGGTGAAGAAATTCGGGATCACTAAAAAGTAATAGATTATAAGTTTTGAATTATGAGTTATGAGCTGCGGTCGAACGTTTTTTGAGTTAATAAAACAGATTATTTAATCGGAAATAAAATAATCATTAATCCAGCTCCTAATTCATAACTCAAAACTCATAACTAAAAAAATAGGGTTAGTTAAGTTAGTTTAAGTGTTTGAGTAATTACCAGGCTTACGTGGAAATGGGCCTGGTAATTCAATTTTGATTTAGAAGAAAATCACGGCATTTTCAGCAATACAGAAAGTGCCTAAAATAGAAATAGTATGAAAAGAAAGAGTATCCTTTTTTTAGCCTTATTTTCCTTAATGGCTGCCCATGCCCAATGGAAACCACAGGGAGACAAAATCAAAACCAAATGGGCAGAACAAGTCGATCCGGTTAAACCTTTACCCGAATATCCCCGTCCTGTTATGGAACGCAGCCAATGGAAAAACCTGAACGGTTTATGGAATTATGCCATTCAGGAACTGGGCAAAGCAGCACCTTCAAAATACGACGGGCAGATTCTGGTGCCGTTTGCGGCTGAATCCAGTTTGTCCGGAGTAATGAAAGAGGTTGGGGCTAAAAATGAACTTTGGTACCAGACCAGTTTTTCAATAGACTCCGGCTGGAACGGCAAAAACATCCTGCTGCATTTTGGCGCTGCAGACTGGAAAACAGAAGTTTTTATAAACGATATCAAAGTAGGTTCCCATACAGGAGGTTATACGCTGTTTTCATTTGATATTACCCCGTTTATCCAAAAAGGAAAAAATCAGAAACTCGTAGTAAAAGTCTGGGATCCATCCAACGACGGGCCTCAGCCGAGAGGGAAACAGGTTAAAAATCCCGAAGGAATCTGGTACACGCCTGTTACCGGAATCTGGCAGACTGTCTGGATCGAACCGGTTAATGCTAAAAATATCACAGGGCTGAGAACAACTCCTGATATCGATCAGAATACCATCAGTATTAAAGCAGAGGTAAACGGAGCAGAACAAGGCGATTTAGTAGAAATAACCGTTTTGGATAACGGAAAAGAAATCGCAAAACAAAAAGCCATAATTGGTGAAAGCAATGATATTGTACTGAGTAACCCGAAATTATGGTCACCGGAAAGTCCGTTTTTGTATCAGACTAAAATTCGTTTGATCAGCAAAAATAAAGTGACAGATGAAGTAAAAAGCTATTTTGCCATGCGAAAAATTTCATCCAAAAGAGATGAAAACGGAATCCTGAGAATGCAGTTAAACAACAAAGATTATTTTCAGTTTGGGCCTTTAGACCAGGGCTGGTGGCCGGACGGACTGTACACAGCACCAACCGATGAAGCTTTAAAATACGATATTGTTAAAACCAAAGAACTGGGATTTAATATGATTCGCAAACACGTAAAAGTAGAACCGGAACGCTGGTACACACACTGTGATCAGTTAGGAATTCTGGTTTGGCAGGACATGCCGAGCGGAGACGATCAGCCGGTCTGGCAGAACAGAAAATATTTTGAAGGAACCGAATTACAGCGTTCGCCAAAATCAGAAGAAATTTACAGAAAAGAATGGAGAGAGATTATGGACCATTTGTATTCCTATCCGAGTATTGTAGTATGGGTGCCGTTTAACGAAGCCTGGGGACAATTTAAAACCGTTGAAATTACGGAATGGACTAAAAATCATGACCCAAGCCGATTAATTAATTCGGCGAGCGGCGGAAATCATTTCCAGACCGGAGATATTTTAGATTTACATAATTATCCGGGACCGGAAATGTATTTGTATGATGCCAGAAGAGTGACTGTTTTAGGAGAGTACGGCGGAATTGGTCTGCCTCTGGAAGGACATTTATGGCGGGCAAATGATAACTGGGGGTATATCAAATTTAAAAATGAGGCCGAAGTAACAGCCGAATATATCAAATATGCTCAAATCCTCAGGAACTATGTTAAAACCGGTTTTTCAGCAGCTGTTTACACCCAGACAACCGATGTGGAAGGCGAAGTAAACGGTTTCATGACCTACGACAGAAAAGTAGATAAAATGGATTTTAAAGCGGTAAATAAAATCAATACGGAGGTGATAAATGCTTTGAATGCTAAATAGTTTTTCCCGAAGCCTCGGGATAGATTCTTTAGTATTGAAAAAGAGAATAAAACCCCGGGAACATTGCGGATTATAAATTTCAGGTGTAAAGTAAAATCCTGTGTTTAAAAACAGCGCCCAACAATAAAAAATAAAAATGAAAAACTATCTAATTCTTCTGCTGCTCACCACGATAGGTTTTGCTCAGCAGAAAACCTTTACGAATCCCATTCTGCCATCGGGAGCAGATCCTTACAGCACCTATTATAAAGGATATTACTATTATACCAATACACTGGGAAATAAACTGGTTTTATGGAAAACAAAAGACTTGTCAGATATTAAAAATGCAGAAAGCAAAGTAATCTGGACACCTCCTCAGAACACAAATTATTCTTCGGAAATCTGGGCACCCGAGTTTCATATTATAAACGGAAAATGGTACTGCTATTTTGCTGCAGATAACGGCGATAACAACAATCACAGAATGTATGTTCTGGAAAATAAATCTTCGGATCCGTTTAAAGGCCGTTTTGAATTTAAAGGAAAAATCGCTGCCAAAACCGATAAATGGGCTATCGACGGAAATGTTTTTGAATATAAAAAACGACTGTATATGATTTGGGCCGGCTGGGAAGGCGATACCAACGGGCAGCAGAATATTTACATTGCCAAAATGAAAAACCCGCTGGAAATTGACGGCGACCGTGTTATGATTTCATCACCAACTAACGATTGGGAAACTCACGGAGCTTTACATGACGATGTAAATCCGCCGCAGGTAAACGTAAATGAAGGACCACAGTTTTTAGAAAGAAACGGGAAAATCTTTATTGTTTTTTCGGCCAGCGGCTGTTGGACAGACTTCTATTCTTTAGGATTATTGATATTTAACGGCGGAGATAATTTATTAGAGGCTTCGGCATGGAAAAAATCTCCGGAATCTATTTTCAAACAATCGGATAAAAACAAAGTATATGCTCCGGGACACAATTCATTCTTTAAATCCCCTGACGGAAAAGAAGACTGGATTTTATATCACGCCAATTCGAATCCGGGAGAAGGCTGCGGAAACAAAAGATCGCCAAGAATGCAGAAAATTGACTGGGATGCGAATGGGTTTCCGGTTTTAGGAGAACCGGTAAGCGAAGACACTAAACTGGCAATTCCTTCGAAATAATACGAACATTTTAAAATTTATAAAATGAAAAATATTCAAATAGCTGCAGTTGTTCTGCTGGCACTTTTTCAGTTCAATTGTAAAGACAATAAAAAGGAAAATACAACATCAAAAGAAACCGCTGAAAAAACTACAGATTCAGTAAAAACAGTTTTAGAAACTAAAAATTTTGATACCATAATCGATGGTAAAAAAGTAGGGTTGTACTGGATTGAAAACAAAGGAATCAAAGCCGCTTTTACCAATTACGGCGGAAGACTGACCGGACTCTGGGTTAACGATAAAAACGGTAAACCTACCGATGTTGTAGTAGGGATGAACAGTGCAAAAGGCTTTAAAACTTCTACAGAACCTTATTTTGGTGCCACGATCGGAAGAGTAGGAAACCGAATCGGGAAAGGGAAATTTACCTTAGAAGGGAAACAATATCAGGTTCCGTTAAACAATGGTAAAAATGCTTTGCATGGCGGTGTAAAAGGTTTTCAGGATGTGGTTTGGAATGCCGAAAAAACAAGCGAAAATACTTTAGTTTTTACCTATGTCTCACCAGATGGAGAACAGGGTTTTCCCGGAAATTTAAATGTAAAAGTGACCTACACAATTACCGATGATAATTCCGTTAAAATGGAGTATGAGGCTGCAACAGACAAAACGACTCTTGTTAATTTAACCAATCATGCTTTTTTTAATTTAAACGGAGAAGGAAGCGGAAGCATTTTAAATCATGAATTGCAGATTTATGCTGATGCATTTACTCCGGTAGATGAAGGTCTGATTCCAGGCGGCGAATTAAGAGCGGTTAAAAACACTCCTTTTGATTTTACTTCAAAACATACTATTGGAGAGAGAATTGAAACCAAAGACGAGCAGCTGAAATTCGGGAAAGGCTACGATCATAATTATGTTTTAAACGGAACAAAGAAAAACGGACTTAATCATGCTGCCACAATTTCCGGCGATGTATCAGGAATTACTCTGGATATTTTTACAGAAGAACCGGGACTGCAGTTTTACAGCGGTAATTTTATGCAGTCAAAAAACACTTTTAAAAATGGTTCAAAAGACGATTTCAGAACGGCATTTGCTTTAGAAACACAGCACTTTCCGGATGCACCCAACCAGCCTAAATTTGCGCCGATAGTTTTAAAACCGGGACAAAAATATCATACGGTTTCTTATTATCAGTTTTCTGCGAAAAAGTAGTTTAACCACAAAGAGCGCAAAGAAACTTAAAAAAAACTCAGCGTTTTCTGCGGTTTAAAAATATAAAACCAATCAAAAAATGAAAAAACTTCTCACCTTATTTTCAGCATTCTGTGTTTTATCAGCCTGTTCGCAGGAAAAAGGCACAGACAAACCAAAGGAAGTAAAGTCCAGTACTATTTTACTGGCCGATCCTACAATTTTTTATGACAAAGGAACTTATTATTTATACGGAACCACAACAGGAAATATTCCAAACGGTGAAGGTTTTCAGGTGTATACCTCAACTGATTTAAAAGACTGGAAAGGACCGTCGGGAACACAAAACGGACTTGCTCTAAAAAAAGGAGAGGCTTTTGGCGATACAGGATTCTGGGCACCACAGATTCTTTCCTATCATAATAAATTTTATATGATTTATACGGCCAATGAAAACATAGCGGTTGCGACAAGTAACAGTCCGCTGGGGCCGTTTCGAAACGAATCAAAAGAACCTGTTATTAAAACCGGAAATCAGATTGATCCGTTTGTGTTTATAGACGATGATGGAAAAAAATACCTGTATCATGTACGTTTAACAAATGGAAACCGAATTTTTGCCGCAGAAATCAACGACGATCTTCAAAGCATCAAACCGGAAACGCTGACCGAATGTATTTCGGGAGTTCTGCCTTGGGAAAACACACAAAATGTAAGCTGGCCGGTCACAGAAGGGCCAACGGTTTTAAAACACAACGGTTTGTATTATATGATTTATTCAGCCAACGATTTCAGAAACCCGGATTATGCCGTAGGATATGCTGTCAGTAAAAGTCCGCTTGGTCCCTGGGAAAAAGCAGCTGAAAGCCCAATCATCAGCAGGCAGAATACCAAACAAAACGGAATAGGCCACGGTGATGTATTTTGGGATAAAAACAACAAAATGTATTATGTACTGCATACCCATTTTAACGAAAGTGCCGTTTCGCCAAGAAAAGCCGGAATTATTGCTATCGAATTCAGAGACGGAAAAATTACAGCCGATCCGGCAAGTTTTCAGTTTTTGAATGTGAAATAGTTTTTGGTCTGCTTCGCCAATTCAGTTAAAGGCTCGTTTCCCGTTTCAGCTTCTGGTAAAAAACCGGAAACTGAAACGGGAAACTTTTTTATAACCTGCACTTAACAATTCAAATTTGTTGTTGGTCGAAATTCTGTAACGGTAAATCGCTATTTATAGTACATTTATGCTTTATAGACTATTTTAAAGTAAACCAGCAATGAAAAATATCTTTCTTTCCTTATGCTTTTTTGGGATAATGTGTAACAGTTCTGCTCAGGAATTGGCGAACGCTCCAAAGCCTTTTGGTCCGCTTCCCACACAAAAACAACTGGACTGGCAAGAAATGGAATTTTATGCCTTTGTGCATTTTTCATTAAATACGTTTACTAATAAAGAGTGGGGCTATGGCGATGAATCTCCTGCTTTGTTCAATCCGACAAATTTAGATGTACGTCAGTGGGTCCGTATTGTAAAAGCGGCAGGAATGAAGGGAATCATTCTGGTTGCCAAACACCATGACGGATTTTGTTTATGGCCGTCGGCTTATACAGAACGTTCTGTAAAGAATTCTCCATGGAAAAACGGAAAAGGCGATTTGGTAAAAGAACTGGCCGAAGCCTGTAAAGAATACAATTTAAAGTTAGGTTTGTACCTTTCGCCATGGGACAGAAACCATGCTCAATACGGAAAGCCTGAATACATAACGTATTTCAGAAACCAGCTGAAAGAATTATTAACGAATTACGGAGATGTTTTCGAAATGTGGTTTGATGGTGCAAACGGCGGCGACGGTTATTATGGCGGAGCCAATGAAACCCGAAAAATCAATACACTGGAATACTACAATTGGGATGAAACCTATAAATTAATTTACCAGCTGGCGCCTAAAACGTTGGTTTGGGGAGTAGGCCCTTCTGAAGCCAGATGGATCGGGAACGAAGAAGGCCGTGCCGGAAAAACAAACTGGTCTCTTTTACGCCAGAAAGATGAACTGGCCGGAAAGGTACATTATACCGAATTCATGTCGGGTCATGAAGACGGTGAAAAATGGGTTCCGGGAGAAGCCGATGTCTCGATCAGACCGGGATGGTTTTATCATTCCGTTGAAGATGATAAAGTACGTCCGCTGGATGAAATGGTCGATATTTATTATGAATCGATCGGACGAAACGCTACTTTATTATTAAACCTTCCGGTGGATAAAAGAGGACTGGTTCATGAAAACGACGAAACCCGGTTAAAAGAACTGGTGGCGACCATAAAAGCCGATTTTAAAACCGAATTATTATCCAAAACCAAAATTTCTGCTGATAATGTCAGAGGAAACAACCCTGCATTTGCTGCAAAAAATGTTTCTGACGGAAATAAAAATACCTACTGGGCGACAGACGATACTGTTAAAACCGCTTCGGTTACTTTTGAATTTGATAAACCTACAGACATAAACCGAATTTTACTTCAGGAGTATATCGCGCTCGGGCAGCGTGTAAAGGCATTTAATGTTGAGGTAAAAGTAGATGGAAACTGGAAAACAGCAGCGTCTGAAACTACTATTGGCTACAAAAGAATTCTAAGAATCGACAGGGTTAAAGCATCGGCAGTAAGAATTAATATTACAGATGCTAAAGCGAATATCGTTATTTCGAATATTCAGGCTTACAATGCACCGACTTTTGTACGTATGCCGGAAATCAGCCGTGATAAAAATGGTGATGTAACGATAAAATCAGAAGACGGAAATCCGGTTTATTATACACTGGACGGAAAAAATCCAACGAAAAAAAGTACCTTATATAAAGGAGTGTTCCGATATAATAAAGCCGTTACCCTAAAAGCGGCTGCTTTTGATAAAGAGGAAAATATCAGGAGTGCTGTAAAAACAGCTAAATACGGTGCTTCAAAAGAAAACTGGAAAATTGTTTCGGCTTCGGGCGGTGATTTAAAATCGGCTGACCGAATTATCGACGGAAATCCGGAAACAGACTGGAGTTTTGGTAATGACCAGAACAAACTGCCGCAGGAAGTAATTATTGATATGGGAAGTCTTTTAACGCTGAACGGCTTTACTTATGTACCGCAGCAGGTAGGCAATAACCTGAATTTAATATCGAATTACCAGTTTTATACCAGTGCAGATAATGTCAACTGGACGCTGCAGTCGGAAGGTGAATTTTCGAATATCAAACACAATCCGATCGAACAGGTTAAAACTTTCAAAAAAGCAAAAGCGAGATATATCCGTTTTGTGGCAACGTCAGCAGTAGCAAAGGGGCAGACGGTTTCTATTGCCGAAATAAATGTTATCGAAACCTTATAGCGGTCATTTGAATTGTAATCTTTTTGCTTAAAGTTTCCAATTTTGTCCTATAGCGAAGGTAACAGGTTATTAGTCGAATTTTTGATTATTTACATTATGTAATAATTAATTTTATACTAAATAATTAGAACAACAGGCAAATGATTAAAGAAAGTATAAATTTCAAAGAAGCAGGAAAGTTTGAAGAAACCCGTTTTGAAAAGATACATAATGTAATTTTTGATTCGTCTAAAGAAGCTTCAATTTTAGTAGCTCAGGAAATAGCCAATATCATTCAGAGAAAAGAAGAGTTAAACGAACCTTGTGTTCTGGGTCTGGCAACAGGATCTTCTCCTATAAAAGTATATGAAGAATTAGTAAGACTTCATAAAGAGGAAGGTTTGAGTTTTGCAAATGTGATCACTTTTAACTTAGATGAATATTATCCAATGGATAAAAATGATATTCAGAGTTATTGGTATTTCATGCATGAGCATCTTTTTAATCATGTTAATATTCCGCCTCAAAATATCAATATTCCTGACGGAAGCATCAGTAATGAAGATCTTCAGCAGTATTGTATCGATTATGAAATGAAAATCAAAGCTTATGGCGGACTGGATTTTCAGCTTTTAGGAATTGGAAGAACAGGGCATATCGGTTTCAATGAGCCGGGATCTCACGTAAATTCAGGAACCAGAAGCATTACATTAGATCATTTAACACGAGGCGATGCAGCTTCCTCTTTTTTAGGTATTGATAATGTACCAAGAAAAGCGATTACAATGGGAATTGGTACGGTAAAAAATGCCAAGAGAATTGTACTTCTGGGATGGGGAATCAGCAAAGCCGAAATTATAAAGAAAACAATCGAGGGAGAGATTTCATCTCGTGTTCCGGCGACGTATTTACAGCAGCATAACAACACAACATTTGTTTTAGATACCGAAGCTTCATCAGAATTAACGAGAGTTAAAACTCCATGGTTAGTAAAATCAGTAATCTGGACAGATGAGTTAAAACTGAAAGCGGTAGTCTGGTTAAGTGAACTGACTAAAAAACCTTTCCTGAAACTGACTGATAAAGATTATAATGATAACGGAATGTCAAGTCTTTTAACGGAGGAAGGAACTGCATACGACCTGAATATTAAAATGTTCAACAAGATGCAGCAGACTATTACGGGATGGCCTGGAGGAAAACCAAATGCAGATGATACTTACAGACCGGAACGTTCAACACCGGAGAAAAAGAGAATTATCATTTTCAGTCCGCACCCGGATGACGATGTAATCTCCATGGGAGGAACTTTTGACCGATTAGTAGAGCAGGGTCATGATGTGCATATTGCGTATCAGACTTCAGGAAATATTGCCGTTTCCAATCAGGAGGCTTTGAAATTTGCTGAAATCACAAAAGCATTAAATCCTGATTCTGCTGCAGCTGAAAATATCATCAGCTTCCTGAAAAACAAAAAAAGCAACGATATTGATTCGTTAGAAGTGAGAAAGCTGAAAGGTTTGATCAGAAGAAGCGAATCTGTAGCAGCAACCCGATATTTAGGTTTACCGGATTCTAATGTGAATTTCCTTGACCTGCCATTTTACGAAACAGGAACGGTAAAGAAAAACAATCTTGGTGAAGCCGATATCGAAATTATGTGTGATATTATCGAAAGAATCAAACCTCATCAGATTTATGCTGCAGGAGATTTAGCCGATCCGCACGGAACACACAAAGTATGTCTGGACAGTTTGTTTGAAGCTTTAAAAAGATTAAAACACAAAAGTTTTATGGATGACTGCTGGGTTTGGTTATACAGAGGTGCGTGGCACGAATGGGAATCCTACCAGATTGAAATGGCAGTTCCAATGAGTCCGGATCAGGTATTGAAAAAACGTCACGCGATTTTCTTCCACCAGTCACAAAAAGACGGTGTAATGTTCCAGGGCGATGACAGCAGAGAGTTCTGGATCCGAGCAGAAGACAGAAACAGATTAACTGCAGAAAAATATCACGCTTTAGGTTTAGCTGATTACTCAGCAATAGAAGCTTTCAAGAGATACTTTTTCTAAAGAAATCTTTACAATATAATAAACTATTTCATGTGGTTTATTTGGTTAGTTACCAAGTTTTGAAATGCAGCCGTGGTTGGCTGCATTTTTTTTGTTTTTATATGTGGGGTTTAACTGCAAAGTTTTTTATTGATTTTTTTTACCGCCAGGAGTGCTAAGTTTTAAACTAAAAACGAAAAGGCCTTTGTCAAAGTTTCAAGCTTTGACAAAGGTCTCTTTGTATAAAAAAGTTCGCAAAGCTTTGTGAATAAACTTTGCGAACTTTGCGTAAATCTTTGCGTTCTTTGCGGTTAAATACTCTTATATAGGTAAATTCAAAATTCGCTGCTTAACATGATCGATATACGACCTTCCTATTACGTAACGAAGTCCTTCGATTTCAATACTGTTTCCTTCAACTGCATCGATTTTGTCAATGGCAATGGTATAGGATCTGTGGATTCTCAGGAAGTTTTTTTCCGGTAATAAATCCGTAAAATCAGATAGCGTGCTGTGAATTATGTATTTACCAGTAGTAGTGTTTATTTTTAAATAGTCTTTCAGGCTTTCGATAACCAAAATCTCGTTGAAAAAGATTTTCTTCATTCTTTTTTTGTCAATCTTCACAAAAATGAAAGGGCTGTCCGGATTGTTTTCCTGCGGAGAGCTGGTTTTGTTTTCCAGTCTTTTACTGATTTTATTCAGCGTTTTCATTAATCTCGGAAATTCAATTGGTTTTACCAGATAATCCAGAACGTCCAGCTCGTAGGTTTCCAGTGCAAACTGGCTGTAGGCACTCGTAATTACCAGTAAGGGCGGATTTTCCAGACTTTTGATAAAATTAATTCCGTCTAAAACAGGCATATTGATATCCAGAAAAATAACATCAACCGTATTGTTTTTCAAAAAGTTTAAGCCCTCAATAGGATTACTGAAAGTATTTATCACCTCAAAATTTTCCAGCGGCTCTAAGTAGTTTTTTATAACATTGATTGCCAATGGCTCGTCATCAATAATCAAACAATTTATCTTCATTTCTATAGTCTTAGTTATTTGAGCGAAATAATTCAGCAGGTAAATGTAAGCAGGGGGATGTTTTGTTTAGGTGACTTTAATCACCAGCTTTACGACAAAAATATTCTTTTTATTTTTAAATGAAAGCTTATAGTCGCTTTTATTATAACCCAGTTCCAGTCTTTTTTTGACATTTTCAATCCCTATACCACTTGACTTGTTAAAATTATCCAGATGTGGCGTAATTTCTGGCGTTGGATTTGAAATGCTAAAATGCAGGTAATCGTCTTTTACAATAAACTTAATATCGATTTTTACCTTTCCGGTGTTTTTATTGACGCCGTGTTTAAAAGCATTTTCGATAAAAGTCAGTAAAATCACCGGAGAAATCTCCTTGTCATGAATATCGCCGGATACTTCCATGTTTACTTCCAGGCGGTCATCGTTTCGGATTCGTTCGAGATCCAGGTAATTCTGAATACATAAAATCTCATTTTCAAGACTTTGTTTTTTACCCTGAGTATCATAAAGCATATAACGCATTAGTTCCGAAAGTTTTAAAACAATCTTGGGTGTTTTATTTGATTTCTCAACCGATAAAGAATAGATATTGTTTAAAGTATTAAAGAAAAAATGCGGAGAGATCTGCGACTTCAGGAAAAGCAGTTCCGTTTCCAGCTGCGATTTTTCAAGATCGGTCACCCTTTTTTGTTCCTTCAGGAAATCCAGTGTGATTTTAATTGCGGTAACAAAAGTCATTACATACAATTCTCCCATCATCATATCAATGGTGTAATTGAGTGTGAGTTTGTCGATCGTCTGCGGACCTTCAGGCCATACGTCATGAGTAATTAAAAGATAGGTCAGATTAAATTTTACAACCACCATCAGGAATATGGCAGACAAAACCGCCAGTACATACAGTACATATTTTTTGCGGTATACCAGATACGGCATATAAATTAAAATGTTCAGATAACACAAGGTCATGTGAATAGGGAATCCCAGTAAATTGGTCTTAATAGAATACCAGTAATCGTTAAAATAGCTTCCCCATCTAAAAGTATTAAATAAGAAATAAGTCAGCCAGAAGATCACATGATAGTGCAAAGGTATCCGGTATAATTTGTTAGAATTGAAATTCATAATATGAGTACGTTTTGTGACTTTTTTTGATGTTTATCTAAGTTTATATGTTGTCCGTCTAAATAAGTTTTAATAAAAAGACGGTTTATTTAAATTTAAAGTTAAATTAAGGTTGTTTTATATGAAGAAAATTCTCGTGCCTGCTTTATTTGTAATTCTGGCTACAAGTTGTAAAATAAAGTCGTACAAAAATACTAATAAAGAAAATATTTTTGTAAACCATGTTGATCCTTTTATCGGGACTGGCGGACATGGTCATACGTACCCGGGAGCCACGGTTCCTTTTGGCATGTTACAGGTAAGCCCGGATAACGGAATCTCAAGCTGGGACTGGTGTTCCGGTTACCATTATTCAGATTCTATCGTATCTGGTTTCAGTCATTTACACTTAAGCGGAACCGGAATCGGGGATTTGGCAGACATTTTATTCATGCCGGTCAACAAAAAAGTCGACTTAACTTTAAAAACAACTTCAAGAGATCAGTTACCTTATAAATCATTTTACAGTCATGTTAACGAAAAAGCAGCACCGGGTTCTTACCAGGTTTTTCTTAAGGATCCTAAGATCAATGTAGAGCTTACCTCTTCACAAAGAACAGCTTACCATAAATATACATTTACCAAAAACGACCAGCAGTCTGTGGTTATCGATTTAGGATTTGCCATTAACTGGGACAAAGCCTTAAAAACGGCCATTACCATTGAAGACGATTATACTGTAAGCGGTTACCGATACAGTAAAGGCTGGGCTTTAAATCAGAAAGTGTTTTTTGTGGCTAAGTTTTCAAAACCAATTACCGAATCGGTTTTAACGGGTGATAAACAAATTGTTACCGGAAAGAAAGCAGAAGCCGAAAATACGGCAGCCCAATTGTTTTTTGATCCTAAAAATTCAGAAGAATTACAGGTAAAAGTGGCCCTTTCGTCTGTTAGTGTCGCTAATGCCAAAGACAATTTAGACGCAGAAAAAAATACCTTTGAGAGCATAAAATCAGAAGCGGCTTCGATTTGGAATAACGCATTAAGTAAAATTAAAGTTGAAACACCAGTAGATTCATTAAAAACGATCTTTTACACTGCGATGTATCACGCACAAGTTGCCCCTGTAACCTATAGTGATAAAAACGGTCAGTTTAGAAAAGAGGATGATCAGATTGCTACGGCAAAAGACTATACCGCTTACTCGACCTTATCACTATGGGATACTTTTAGAGCCGAAAATCCTTTGCTGACTTTATTAGCTCCGGACAAAGCTTCGGACATTGTAAACTCAATGTTAGCGTATTACGATACCAAAAAAATATTACCGGTCTGGACTTTATACGCCAACGAAACGAATACCATGACAGGATACCATTCCATTCCGGTAATTGTAGATGCTTATTTAAAAGGTATAAAAGGTTTTGATGCCGAAAAAGCATTCGAAGCCATGAAAACGACCATGATGCAGGACGAGCGTGGTTTGAATTTCTATAAAGAATACGGTTATATACCTTATAATTTATTAGACGAATCGGTAACCATTACTTTAGAATATGCTTATGACGACTGGTGCGTGGCACAAATGGCAAAAGCGTTAGGGAAAAAAGACGATTATGCGTTTTTCTTAAAACGTTCTCAGGCTTATCAGTATTTATTTGATCCGAAAAGCGGATTTATGAGAGGAAAATCAGAAGACGGGAAATCCTGGAACGAACCTTTTGATCCAAAGCATTCCAACCACAGAGAACATACTGATTATACCGAAGGAAATGCATGGCAGCACAGCTGGTTTGTACCTCATAATGTAGACGATTTTATCAAACTTCACGGTAGTAACGAAGTATTTACGAAGCGTTTAGAACAGTTATTTACCGAAAGTTCAGAAATTACAGGAAACAATGTTTCGGCCGATATTTCAGGATTAATAGGGCAGTATGCGCACGGAAATGAACCGAGCCACCATATTGCGTATATGTTTAACCATGCCGGACAGCCATGGAGAACACAATACTGGGTACGTCACATTTTAGATACACAATACAATACCACACCAAACGGATTAAGCGGAAACGAAGACTGCGGACAAATGTCGGCCTGGTATGTTTTTAGTTCTATGGGATTATACCCAATGAATCCGGCTTCGGGAGAATACGAAATTGGAAGCCCGATTTTCGAAAAAGCAACAATCAATCTTGAGAAAGGAAAAACGTTTGTAATTGAAGCAGAGAATGTTTCAGACAAAAACTATTACATACAGTCGGCGACCTTAAACGGTGTCGAATTCAATCAGACAGCAATCACACATCAGCAGATTTTAAAAGGCGGGGTTTTACATTTTGTAATGGGACCTCAGCCAAATAAAAACTGGGGTGCAAAAAAATAATCAAAACAAAAACAAAACTAACCTAACAAACAAATAATTTAATGGATATTATTGACGTATCGATAATCGTAGCTTACATCCTGCTCTCGGTGAGTATAGGAATTTGGATTTCAAGAAAAGCCAAACAAGGACTGGATGACTATTTTCTTGGCGGAAAAACAATCAAATGGTATTTTTTAGGACTGAGTAACGGGTCCGGAATGTTTGATGTTTCCGGAACTTCCTGGATGATTGGGGTACTGTTTCTGTACGGCGTAAAAAGTTTTATGTTCATGTGGCTCTGGCCAATCTGGAACCAGATTTTTGTGATGATGTTCCTGGCAGTCTGGATCAGGAGATCAAAAGTAATGACGGGTTCTGAATGGATTTTAACCCGCTTTGGAAGTGACAAAGCCGGAAAAGCATCTCATATTATTGTGGCTGTTTTTGCCATCATTTCTACTATTGGTTTTATCGCTTATTTCTTTGAAGGAATCGGAAAATTTGTCACCATTATTCTGCCATGGGATTTAACGCTTCACTACGGTGATATGATTCTGTTAACATCAGAGCGTTCTTATGCTTTGTTAATCATTTTCTTAACGACCATTTATACCGTAAAAGGAGGGATGTTCTCGGTAGTAGCCACAGAGGTGGTGCAATATTTAATTATGATTGTGGCCGGAGTTTTAATTGCCGGATATGCTTTTATCAATTATACCGATATTCAGATCAATTCAATTATTACGCCCGAATGGAAAAATGTTTTCTTCGGCTGGCAGTTTGAAACCCAATGGAGCGAAAAGTTCCAGACGTTCAATAATTTAATTGATACTGAGGGTTATAAAATGTTTGGTGCTTTTATCGGAATGACGTTGTTCAAAGGTTTCTTTGCCAGTGTGGCCGGGCCTACACCAAGTTATGATTTACAGCGTGTTCTTTCAACCAAGTCTGTAAAAGAAGCTGCGTATATGAGCGGTTTCACCAATTTGATTTTATTCATTCCAAGATATTTATTAATTACCGGAATTGTGGTTATTGCCTTGGTAAACTTAGCACCTGAATTAAATGCCAATACGGGATTAACCGGAGCCGATTTAGAATTACTGATGCCAAAAGTGGTGAATTTATACATCCCGGTTGGAATTAAAGGAATTTTACTGGCAGGTTTATTAGCCGCTTTTATGTCCGGTTTTTCAGCATTCGTAAATGCTGGTCCTGCTTATATCGTAAATGATATTTATAAAAAGTACTTTAAACCGGTTGCGTCCAATGCTCATTATATTAAGGTAAGTCAGATTTCTTCTTTCCTTGTAGTGGGATTAGGAGTTTTTATGGGATTCTTTGCAGATTCTATTAACTCTTTAACGCTTTGGATTACAAGTGCGTTATATGGCGGTTATGTGGCGGCCAATTTCCTGAAATGGATCTGGTGGCGTTTTAATGGCTGGGGCTATTTCTGGGGAATGTTTGCCGGATTGATTATTGCCTCTTTACAGTTTATTCTGGGGATGAACAAAGCTCATTTAACCGAAGGTTCTTTCTTATATGACTTGTCACAGGTTCAGGCTATTTATCTTTTCCCGTTAATATTTGGTTTCTCTATTTTAGGATGTCTGCTGGGAACTTACTTAAGCCAGCCGACTGAAATGGAAGTTTTAAAATCGTTCTATTCCAATGTAAGACCATGGGGATTCTGGAATCCGGTTTATAAAGCCTTAAAAGCCGAAGATCAGTCTTTTGAAAAAAACAATGATTTCTGGAGAGATATGATGAACTGTGCTATTGGAATTATCTGGCAGTCGAGTATGATCCTGCTTCCGATATTCTTTATTATAAGAGATTATCCAAAAGCAATTGCGGCCTTAATCGTCTTTTTAGTGACTACAGCCATATTGAAGTTTACCTGGCTGGACAAAGTCAGAAAAATTATAGACTAAATCAAAAGCTTTCTCAAAGTTTTCAATTTTGGGAGAGCTTCAAAAATATAAAGAACACATAGAAACATAGCTTTTTATGTTTAGAAAAGTAAATTCAGAAGAAACAGGTTCCCACACATAGCCATGCCTTCTGAATGATAACTGAAACACCTTTTTTAAAATTTTAAAAACTATGTTTCTGTGTGTTCTGAAAAAAAAATGATACTTTTTTAATATTTTAAACACATAGAAACATAGGTTTTAGTGTGTGAAAAAAAAGAATACAAAAAGAAACTAGTTTCTAACACATAGTTCAGACAGTTATCAGGAAAAACTATGTGTGCTGATGAAAGTGAAACACCTTTATCCGGTTTTAAAAATACTATGTTTCTATGTGTTTAAACAAATAATAAAACAATAAACAAAAAATAAAGAAAATGAGCAGTATTCCTTGGCAAGACAGACCCGAAAACAGTAAAGATGTAATGTGGAGATATTCTGAAAATCCAATTATCGACAGATATGCAATTCCATCCTCAAACAGTATTTTTAACAGTGCTGTAGTTCCTTTTGGAGATGGTTATGCAGGAGTTTTCAGATGTGATAATAAAGCGGTTCAGATGAATATTTTTGCTGGTTTCAGTAAAGATGGTATCAATTGGGACATCAATCACGAACCAATTGTAATGCAGTCTGGTAACACAGATATGATTGAATCTGCTTATAAATATGATCCTCGTGTGGTTTTTATCGAAGACCGTTACTGGATTACCTGGTGTAACGGATATAACGGACCTACTATTGGTATTGGATATACTTTTGATTTTAAAGAATTTTTTCAGTGCGAAAATGCCTTTTTACCCTTCAACCGAAACGGGGTTTTATTCCCTCAGAAAATAAACGGAAAATACGCTATGTTAAGCCGTCCAAGTGATAACGGACATACGCCTTTTGGTGATATCTGGATCAGCTACAGCCCGGATATGAAATACTGGGGCGAGCACAGACTGGTTATGAAACCAAGTCCGTTTGAGCAGAGCGCCTGGCAGTGTACCAAAGTAGGAGCAGGACCAATTCCAATCTTAACAGACGAAGGCTGGTTAATGATCTATCACGGAGTAATCAATACCTGCAATGGTTTCCGTTATGCAATGGGATCTGCGCTTTTAGACGTTGATTCACCAGATCAGGTAAAATACAGAACACAGCCTTACTTATTAGGACCTGCAGAAATTTATGAAATGGTAGGAGATGTGCCAAATGTTGTTTTCCCATGTGCGGCTTTACACGATACAGAAGAAGATAAACTGGCGGTTTATTATGGTGCTGCCGATACTGCTGTAGCAATAGCATTTGGTAAATTAAGTGAAGTAATTCAGTTTACAAAAGATAACAGTTTATAAAAAAAGCATGCGTTTAAAATTTCAATGGTTAACAGTTGTTTTAGTTTTTCTTTCGGCGGCAGTTTTTGCGCAGTCAAAGAAAAATACGATTATTCCTAAAACCTATACAGCCGCCAAAACAACAAATCCGATTGTGATCGACGGAGAGGATACAGATCCTTCATGGAGTAAGGTAAATTGGACAGATCTTTTTGAAGATATCGAAAATGATGTAAAGCCCAAATATGCAACAAAAGTTAAAATGCTCTGGGATGAAACCAATTTTTATATTTTAGCAAAGATTGAAGAACCGCATGTATGGGCTAATTTGAAACAACGTGATACCATTATTTTTTACAATAACGACTTTGAAGTTTTTATAGATCCCGACAGCGATACTTTTAACTATTACGAATTAGAAATAAACGCCTTGAACACTGCTTGGGATCTATTTTTATCAAAACCATACAGAGAAAATGATCTTGTGGTTTTAAACGACTGGAATATTACAGGCTTACAATCAGCAGTAAAAATTCACGGAACATTAAACAACCCTGACGATATTGATCAGGGCTGGGTACTGGAAATGGCTATTCCGTGGGCCGCTTACAAAACCTCTTATTTTGATCAGAACGTGCCTGCTGATAAATTCTGGAGGGTTAATTTCTCCAGAGTCAACTGGCAGCATGCTATAGTCGATGGAAAATACGAACGCAAAAAAGGCGCTGACGGAAAATTTCTGCCGGAATATAACTGGGTCTGGTCGCCAATGGGAGTAATCAATATGCATGAACCTGAAAAATGGGGATATGTTTATTTTTCTACCAAAGACAGCGGCGACAGCTTTACCATTCCGCAGGATGAAAAAGTAAAATGGGAGCTTTATAATTTATACAGAGCCCAGAAAGAGTATTATGCAAAAAATAATTCCTGGGCAAAATCACTCACAGCTTTAACAAAAGACGCCATCAGCATTGATAATAAAATTTTAAAGCCTATCTTAGAAAACCATTCCGGCGGTTATAACATTCTGGTAAAGAGCCCTTTCTCTAATCAGACCTATATTATAAGGCAGGACGGGAAAATAACAACAAAATAAACCACTATGAAACTACCAAAACTATTAGTCTTTTTACTGGCCCTGAGCATCTTTTCGTGTGCCAAAAAAGAAGAAACCACTGCATTTAAATTTGGTGTCTGGACCACGGCTGATGCTAAAAAATCAGATGCAGATTACACCAAAGAATTTAAAAAATACAAAGACGGCGGTATAGACGAAGTCTTAATTAATACTACAACAGATCCTGAACTGTTAAAAAGACTAGTGCCGCTGGCGACTAAAGAAGGACTGAAAGTACACGCCTGGATTATGGCGATGAACCGTCCAAATGATTCTGTTGCCTTACAGCACCCGGACTGGTATCAGGTAAGCAAAGAAGGAAAGTCCTGTTTTGATAACCGTCCGTACGTAGATTACTACCAATGGTTATGCCCAACCCGAAAAGAATCAAGAGAACACGTTTTACACCTGGTTGAAGAACTGGCAAAAGTAGACGGAATCGAAAGTGTTCACTTAGATTATATCCGTTTCCCGGACATCTTTTTACCAATCAGTTTACTTCCAAAATACAACTTAGTACAGGATACAGAATTACCGCAGTTCGATTTTTGTTACTGCGACGAATGTGTTAAAGCATTTGAAAAAATCCACCATAAAAATCCAAAAGAAAGTCACAATACGTCTATCGATATGGAGTGGAAAAACTTCAGGTTGAATGCTATTAAAGCTGTAGTTAATGATGCTTATGCTATTGCTCATAAATACAACAAACAATTAACGGCAGCTGTTTTTCCTTATCCTGAAATGGCAGATCATATGGTTCGCCAGCGCTGGGACAAATGGAATATCGACGAAGTATACCCAATGATTTACCACAGTTTTTATAACGAAGAAATTGACTGGGTAGGTTACGCAACCAAACAGGGTGTTGACGATTTAGAAGATAAGAAAACAAAAATCAATACCGGAATTTATATTCCGGGCCTGAAAAACGATAAAGAATTAAAACAGGCTATTTTGGAAGCAAAAGAAAATGGAGCAGTTGGCGTTTCATTTTTTGACGGAAATGCATTGTCTGAAAGCAATTTAAAAACTATCAAGGAAACAAAAGCAAGTTTAAAGTAATTTTTTTTAACACATAGTTATGTTTCTATGTCTTTAAACAAATTAAGCCAAAGAAAAAATATCTCAGAATTTCATTTAAAAAATTTAGAGCATGTCAAATAGAAGAGATTTTATCAAAAAAGCAGCCTTGGGTGCAGCAGCAGTAACTTCTGTTGTAGGTTTGAGCGGATTTGTGGAGAAAGAAGATGAAAAGGAAGGCGCATTGGAATTTCCTTCGAAAAAAGTAAAAAAACCGGTTGTTATTTCAACATGGAATCATGGTTTACCTGCCAATCAGGAAACCTGGAAACAGTTAAAAGCCGGAAAATCACCATTAGAGGCGATAGAAGCCGGTATGAAAATTCCTGAAGCAGATCCGAATGTCCGCAGTGTTGGTTATGGAGGATATCCGGATCGCGAAGGAAAAGTAACCCTTGATGCCTGTATCATGGATCACAACAGCAACTGTGGTTCTGTTTGTTTTTTACAAGGGATCAAACACCCTATTTCTGTGGCCAAAAGAGTATTGGAAAATACGCCTCACGTAATGCTGGCCGGACAGGGCGCCTTACAGTTTGCCTTATCAGAAGGATTTAAAGAAGAAAATCTGCTGACCCCGGAATCAGAAAAAGACTGGAAAAAATGGCTGGAAGATTCGAAATACAAACCCGTTATTAATATAGAAAATCACGATACCATAAGCATGCTAATGTTGGATCAAGACGGTAACCTTTCGGGAGGGTGCACTACTAGTGGTGCTGCCTGGAAGATGCACGGCCGCGTCGGTGATTCCCCAATAATCGGCGCGGGTCTTTTTCTGGACAACGAAGTAGGTGCTGCGGCGGCAACCGGATTAGGAGAAGCTGTAATCAGAACAGCCGGAAGCGCTATGGTCGTAGAATTAATGCGTCAGGGAAAATCGCCTTATGATGCCTGTAAAGAAATTACAGAACGAATCTATAATAAGCATAAAAACCATAAAGACATGGAGTATTTACAGGTTGGTTTTATTGCTTTAAATAAAAATGGTGAGCATGCAGGATACAGTTTAAGATCAGGGTTTAACTATGCCGTTTCCGATGACGAAAAAGGACACCGAATGGAAGATGCCAAATTTAAAATGTCCTGGGATAAATAATTGCGATCGAAGGATTAAGGTCCGTTAAAAAGATTGCAAATAAATTTTAAACACAGGTCCCGAAGCTTCGGGATAGATTTTTCTCTCACAATCTATTCCGATAATAATCGGGGCTATGTGTTCAAGCAAAAACAAAGAATGAACAAAACAATATCCATATTAACCTTATTACTTACAGCAGTCCTGTCTGTTAATGCACAGGAAAAAGTTCCGTTCTGGCAGAATGAAAAAATCAATGAAGATAATAGAGAGCCCATGCACGCTGCCTATTATGTTTTTGAAAATGAAGCATTAGCTGCTAAAAACGAATGGAGACAATCTAAAAATTATCTGGATATTAACGGAGCTTGGAAATTTAAATATGTTGATAATCCGGCGGCACTGCCAAAAGACTTTGAAAAAAACAGTTTTAACGATAAAGCCTGGGACAATTTTAAAATTCCGGCAAGCTGGGATGTAAATGGGTACGGCTATCCAGTTTATGTAAATACCACTTACGATTTTGATTATTTAATGGCGCCAAATCCGCCGTTTGTACCCACAAAATACAATCCAACGGGAGTTTACCGAAAAGAAGTTACGATTGATAAATCATGGGAAGGAAAAGATATTTTTCTTCATATTGGTACCGCAAAATCCAATCTAACTGTTTGGGTAAATGGTGCGTATGTAGGATATGGTGAAGACGGAAAACTGCCTTCGGAATTCAAACTAAACCAATACGTTAAAACCGGAAAAAATACCATTGTACTTCAGGTCATGAAATGGAATGACGGTTCGTATTTAGAATGTCAGGATATGTGGAGAATGAGCGGAATTACCCGCGATTCTTATCTGGTTGCCAGAAACAAAGCCCATTTAAATGACTTTGAAATTATTCCGGATCTGGATGCGAAATATGCAAACGGAAGCCTGAAAATTTCGACACAGTTCTCCAATTTAGATAAAAAAGACAGTTATACTTTAGACGTTCAGCTAAAAGACGGCAGTAAAATTATAACCTCAAAAACCATTAACGCTTTAAGCGACAAACAAACATTCGATTTTGCGGTTGAAAACCCAAAAAAATGGAGTGCTGAGATTCCGAATTTGTATCAGGTAAATTTTATTCTGAAAGATAAAAAGGGAGCAGTAGTCGAAGTGATCAATCATAATATTGGATTTAGAAAAGTAGAGATTAAAGGCGGACAGCTTTTAGTAAACGGAAAAGCGATTTACATAAAAGGAGTAAACCGTCACGAAGTGGATCCTGTTACAGGACAAACCATTTCGAGAGAACGTATGGAGCAGGATATTAAACTAATGAAAGAGTATAATATCAATGCCGTAAGAATGTCCCACTATCCAAACGACGAATATTTCTACGAGTTATGTGATAAATACGGAATTTATGTAGTGGACGAAGCCAACATCGAATCGCACGGAATGGGGTACGATATTACCAAAACCCTGGGTAACAGACCAAGCTGGGAACAGGCACATATTGAACGCATGCAGCGTATGATTGAAAGAGATAAAAATCACACTTCAATCATTATCTGGAGTATGGGTAATGAAGCCGGAAACGGTTACAACTTTTACAGAGGGTATTTATGGATCAAAAACCGCGATAAATCAAGACCAATTCAGTACGAAAGAGCTACTGCTGGTGCCTGGGACGGAAAAGATCTAAAATTCGAATGGGATTCAGATATCATTGATCCTATGTACAGTTCGCCTAATAAAATGGAAGAATATATCCTGGCCAACCCAAATCCGTCAAGACCTTACATTCAGTGCGAATATGCCCATGCTATGGGGAATTCTATGGGGAATTTTAAAGATTACTGGGATGTGATTCGTAAATATCCAAACTTCCAGGGAGGTTTTATCTGGGATATGATCGATCAGTCGGTTTATAAAAAACTGGACAACGGAATTACCATTCTGGCATACGGAGGAGACTTTGGACCAAAAGAGGTAAAAAGCGATAATAACTTTGTAAACAACGGGGTTTTTACCGTAGACAGAAAACCAAATCCGCATGCTTTTGAAGTAAAAAATGTCATGCAGAATATCCTGACGTCATGGGAAAATCAGGAAACGGCAGCGATTAAAGTATACAACGAATTTTCATTTAAAGATTTAAGCAATGTCACTTTGAACTGGAAAGTAGTTTTAGACGGTGTTGTTCAGGGTTCAGGATCTATTGATTATTTAGCAATCGATCCGGGACAGTCTAAAACGTATACTTTGCCAATTAAATTAGGCGATAAAGAGTTTAAAGAAGCATTTATTAATATTTCGTACACTTTAAAATCAGAAGAACCCTTTTTACCAAAAGGGTTTGAAATAGCGGCAGAGCAGCTGGCGTATAAAGGAACCTGGAAAAATGATATTAAAATTGAAGGAACTTCTAAAATTACAGTAGAGAAAAAAGCAAACACTACTGTATTTAAAAGCGATAAAGCCGAAATTACGTTCGATAAAAAAACAGGATTTATCAGCGGTTATACATTCAATAATCTTCCAATTGTAAAAGAAGGATATCAATTGCGTCCCAATTTCTGGAGAGCACCAAACGACAATGATTTTGGAGCTAATTTTCAGGTGAATTTAAAAGCATGGAAAGAGGCGACAGAAAATCCAACTTTGTTAAACTGGACATTTGTACCGGCAAAAGACAATAAAGTTTTGGTAAAAGCAGCCTACAGTCTGCCGCAGACAGCATCGACTTTAGAACTGAATTATGAATTCAACGGAAACGGGGAATTAGTGGTAAAAGAAGTTTTAAATATTGATAAAACCAAAGAGCAGCCTATGCTGCCAAGATTTGGAATGGAAGTAATTGTTCCCGCAGAGTTTAGTAATATGACGTATTACGGAAAAGGTCCTCACGAAAATTACATCGACAGAAACTACAGTTCCAAAGTGGGGCTTTATACCCAGACAGTTTCAGAACAATATTATCCGTATATCCGTCCGCAGGAAACCGGAAATAAAACCGATGTGCGTTTCCTTGAATTATCAGGAGATAAACTAAAATTAACGGTAACATCAGACGAATTGGTGGCTATTACGGCCCTGCATTTCTTAAATGAAGATTTAGACGACGGATTACAGAAAGACCAGCGTCATGCAGCCGAACTGAAAGAAAGAGATTTAACCAGTTTAAAAATCGATTCCAAACAAATGGGAGTAGGAGGAATTGACAGCTGGCAGGCATGGCCGATGGAAAAATACCTTTTGAAAGACAAAAATTATCAATATCAATTTAAAATAACACCCTCTTTAAAATAATAATTATGAGAACATTAAAACCCTTATTCGTCTTAATCTTCTTTACTGTTTTAAGTTCAGGGTACAGTCAGAAACTCTTTACCGAAAAAGACATACAGATTATACCAAAACCAAAACAGCTGGCTGTACTGCCGGGTTCTTTTGAGTTTTCTAAAAATACCGTTTTCGTTGCCAATACTGATTTTCAAAAAGAAATTTCAAACGCTTTATTAAGCAAGTTTGAAACAGCGGCAGGCTGGCGTCCCGTATTGGGAACTAAAGCACCGCAAAACAATTTTGTTCAGTTTAAAACAGATACGAACCTTTCTAAAGAAGCTTATAAACTAGAGGTAATTAACAATTCGGTGACCATTACAGCCAAAGGAAATGCTGGTTTTATTTATGCGTTAGAAACAGTAAGACAGCTGCTTCCAACAGCGATAGAAAGTAATTATGCCGTTTCATCGGCAAAATGGCAGATTCCAAATGTTACCATCAACGATGAACCCCGTTTTAAATGGAGAGGTTTAATGCTGGATTTGTCCCGTCATTTTTTCGACAAAAATTATATCCTGGCCACTATCGACCGTCTGGCGATGCATAAAATGAATGTGTTGCATCTGCATTTAGTAGACGATCAGGGCTGGAGAATTGAAATTAAGAAATATCCTAAATTAACCGAAATTGGCGCCTGGAGAGTAGATCAGGAAAATGTATCCTGGAACGCAAGACTTACGACAAGTCCGGATCAGAAGGGAACTTATGGAGGATTTTTTACCCAGGAAGAACTAAAAGAAATTGTACAATACGCCGCATCTAAAAACATTGAGGTCATTCCCGAAATAGAAATGCCGGCACACGTAAGCAGTGCCATTGCATCTTATCCGGAACTGGCTTGTTTTGATCAGCGTATTGGAGTGCCATCAGGAGGATTATGGCCCATTACCGATATTTATTGTGCAGGAAAAGAAACAACGTTTGAGTTTCTGCAGAATGTGTTAGACGAGGTGATGGCCATATTTCCTTCAAAATACATCCATATTGGAGGAGACGAAGCCACGAAAACCAATTGGGCAAAATGTCCGCACTGTCAAAAAAGAATCAAAGACCAGGGCTTAAAGAATGTTGAAGAGTTACAAAGTTATTTTGTAAAACGAATTGAAAAATACATCAATTCAAAAGGGAAAAGAGTAATTGGCTGGGATGAAATTTTAGAAGGCGGATTGGCTCCGGATGCGACAGTAATGAGCTGGAGAGGAACAAAAGGCGGTATCGAAGCAGCAGATCAGGGACATGATGTTATTATGACCCCGGAATCACCTTGTTATTTTAACTTTTATCAGGGGCCTCAAAACGAAGAACCTTTAGCGTTTGACGCTTACAACCCGTTGAGCGAAGTGTACAAATTTGATCCTGTGGTTTCCACAATGTCCCCTCAGGAAGCGGCACATATATTAGGCGGACAGGCCAATTTGTGGGCAGAACATCTGGCATTGCCAAAAGATTCTGAGTATATGATTTTTCCAAGACTTGCAGCCTTATCCGAAACCTTATGGAGTCCAAAAGAAAGCCGTAACTGGAACGATTTTACCACAAGATTGTTTACCTTGTTTAAACGCTATGATTATTTAGGAATCAATTATGCCAAAAGTGCTTATCTGGTAACGGCTTCTTCTACAGCAGATTTAGCAAATAAGCAGGTAAAAGTTGAACTGAAAAATGAATTCCCAAACCCAGATATCCGTTATGTTCTGGGAGATAAAAATATCGATCATCATGCTGTAAAATATACAGCTCCAATTGAATTTAAAGAAACTACCATTTTAAAAGCTTCTTTATTTCAGGATGATAAACCCGTTGGAAAAGTATTTACGGATACCATCATTTTTCATAAAGCCGTAGCACACAAAGTAAAATATTTAACACCGTATAACCAGAGTTATAAAGGAGATGCCAATACGATGGTCAATACGATCAGAGGAAGTAAAAACTTTCATGACGGACAGTGGCAGGCCTGGCTGGTAAACGATATGGAACTGGTTATTGATTTTGAAAAACAGGAAAGTGTCGAACAGGTAACCGTGGGAGCTTTGGAAAGCCAGGGAGCCGGGGTTAATTTTCCGGTTGAAGTAAAAGTACTGGTTTCTAATGACGGAATTAAATACAAACAGGTTGGTAAAATAACACGTCCGTATGCTGTAAATGCAGTTCCGGAATTAAAAGACTTTAAAATCAGTTTCCAGAAACAAAACGCACGATTTGTAAAAGTAATCGCCGGTAACTTAAAGAAAAGCCCTAAAGGCGAAAGTTCCTGGTTGTTTGTAGATGAAATTTTAATCGATTAATTATTAGCTGTTAACTCAAAACTTTTATAAAACAGAATTATTAAAGAGTACGTCTTTGTAGTATTTGAATATCTAAGTCAGTTATTACTTTAAGATTGCAATTTTTAAGTTTATAAATGTATAATCTTGAATTAAAAAAATGAATAAGATACTATTTAAGCTCGGGATATTGTTGATTTGTTTGATGCCATTTTTTAACAGGGCACAAACCAAAGGATTTTCTATATCTAATGGAGAATTTAAACAAGACGGGAAAATTATAAAAATACATTCGGGAGAAATGCACTATGAGCGTATTCCCAAAGAATATTGGAGACATAGGCTTCAGATGCTGAAAGCTATGGGATTGAATACCGTGGCCACTTATGTGTTTTGGAATTATCACGAAACAGAGCCGGGTGTATGGGATTTTAAAACGGGAAACAGAGATTTGGCAGAGTTTTTACGTATTGCCAAAAGTGAAGGATTGTATGTAATTCTCAGGCCAGGTCCGTATGCATGTGGAGAATGGGAATTTGGAGGCTACCCTTGGTGGCTGCAAAACAATAAAGACTTGGTAATTCGTACCAATAACAAAGCATTTTTAGAAGCCTGCAAAACGTATCTCGAACATTTGTATGCAGTGGTAAAAGGAAATTTTGCTAATCAGGGCGGGCCAATTATTATGGTTCAGGCGGAGAATGAATTTGGTTCTTATGTTTCTCAAAGAACCGATATTAGTGCTGAAGATCATAAAGCATACAAAACAGCCATTTACAATATGCTTAAAGAAACGGGGTTCCCGGAACCTTTTTTCACTTCTGACGGTACCTGGCTTTTTGAAGGCGGAAGTGTTGAAGGCGTGTTACCAACTGCAAATGGAGAATCCAATATAGACAATTTAAAAAAGCAGGTTGATAAATTCCATAAAGGGCAGGGACCTTACATGGTAGCAGAGTTTTATTCTGGCTGGCTGGATCATTGGGCAGAACCATTTATTAAAATCGGATCTGAGGAGATAGCAGGTCAGACTAAAAAGTACCTGGATGCAGGTGTTTCTTTCAATTATTATATGGTACACGGTGGTACTAATTTTGGATTTACCTCCGGAGCAAATTACAATGAAGAAAGTGATATTCAGCCGGATATTACAAGTTATGATTATGATGCACCGATTAGCGAAGCAGGCTGGGCAACACCAAAATTCATGGCTATTCGTGACGTAATGCAAAAGTATTCGAAAACAAAATTAGCAGCAATTCCGGAGAAAATACCAGTTACAAAATACCCTAATCAGCCTGTTCAGGCAAGTATGGATGTTTTAAGCTGGATCAAAAAAGAAAAAGCGGTTGTTAATGACCAGCCCTTAACATTTGAAAAATTAGGTCAGGGAAATGGATATGTTTTATATCGTAAACGATTTACACAGCCCATTTCAGGCAAATTAAAAATAGAAGGATTGAGAGACTTCGCTGTTGTTTATGTAAATGGAGTTAAGGCGGGTGAACTGAACAGAGTTTTCAAAAATTATGAGTTGGAAGTTTCTATTCCCTTTAACGGTATTTTAGAAATTCTGGTTGAAAACATGGGTCGTATTAATTACGGAGCCGAAATAGTGCATAATACAAAAGGAATTATTTCTCCGGTATTCATTAATGAATATGAAATTAGCGGCGGATGGGAAATGTATAAAATGCCTATGAGTGAAGTTCCGGCTGTTAAAAATGAAACGGTAAAACCGGGACGCCCAGTTTTATATGAATCGACAGTAAACATCGATAAACCAGCTGATACTTTTCTGGATATGACCAATTGGGGAAAAGGAATTGTATTTGTTAACGGACACAATTTGGGCCGTTACTGGAAAAAAGGACCTCAGCAAACGCTGTATGTACCTGGCTGCTGGCTGAACAAAGGTGTAAACAAAATTGTTGTATTGGAGCAGCTTAATGAAAATGCCCAAACAGAATTAACTTTTACAGATCAGCCGATATTGGATAAACTAAACTAAAAAACAAAGAATAATAAATTATAAATTAGAGTAAAGATGAAAAAAGGAATATTCATGATCGCCCTTTTATTTTCAGTACAAATGTTCTCTCAGGCCATTTACGAAGATGAAAGATATGTACCAGAAACAGACCCGGCAGTATTAAAAAACTTAGACGAATGGCAAGGCAAAAAATTTGGTCTGCTTATGCACTGGGGAACCTACAGCCAATGGGGAATTGTAGAATCCTGGTCAATCTGTCCGGAAGATTATGGATGGTGCGAACGTAAAAAAGGAAGTAACCCGTCTAATTATAATGATTATATAAAAGACTACGAAGGATTAAGAAAAACATTTAATCCGGTAAAATTTGATCCTGCAAAATGGGCTAAAGCGGCTAAATATGCGGGAATGAAATACATGGTTTTTACCACCAAACACCATGACGGTTTCAATATGTATGATACTAAATATTCTGATTATAAGATCACCAGCAAAGATGTTCCTTTTCATACTAATCCTAAAGCTGATGTTTTAAAAGAAATTTTCAACTCTTTCAGAGGAGAAGGTATTTCAACCGGAGCGTATTTCTCTAAACCGGACTGGCATAACGAAAACTACTGGGATCCTTATTTTCCTCCATTCGACAGAAACGTAAACTACGATCCGTCATTATATCCGGAAAAATGGCAGAAATATGTTGATTTCACGCACAACCAAATCTTAGAAATCTTAACGAACTACGGTAAAGTTGATATTTTATGGTTAGATGGTGGATGGGTTAGAAAAAGAGACCAGGTGAACATCAAAGAAAACTACGACGAGAAATTTACAGAAAACGAATCCAAAAACGGTTTCATCAAACACAGAGTAGTAGATCAGGATCCAAAAATGGATGAATTGGTAATCAAAGCCCGTCAAAAACAACCAGGTTTAATTGTGGTTGACAGAGCGGTTCACGGTAAAAACCAAAACTACTTAACTCCGGAAGGACGTGTTCCTGCTAAAACCCTGCCTTATCCTTGGGAATCCTGTATTCCTGCCGGCGGCGGATGGTCTTATTCTCCAGGTGCTGAATATATGACGGGCAGACAAGGTATTCACATGTTAGTTGATATTGTGGCTAAAGGTGGAAACTTATTATTAAACGTTGCACCAAGCCCGGAAGGAGAATGGGATAAAGGGGCTTACGATTTATTGCAGGCTTACGGCGACTGGATGAAAGTAAACAGCACAGCGATTTACAATACAAAACCAATTGAACCTTACAAAGAAGAAAATATTTGTTTTACACAAAATAAGGCAGGAAATGTATTTGCTTTTTATTTAGCTAAAGAAGGAGAAGATAAAATTCCTGCTGAAGTTACCGTAAAAGCGATCAGCCCTAAAAAAGGAACAAAAATTACAATGTTAGGTTCTAAAACTTCTTTAAAATGGACCAAAGAAGGAAACGGATTTAAAGTAGTAATTCCGGAAAGCTTAAGAAACAATCTTCCGGCTAAAGAAGCCTGGACTTTAAAAATCGAAGCGATCAACAGATAAAAATGAAACCTATGGTTTTAAATACAAATAAATTTAAAACAGCATGTATTTTTTACATGCTGTTTTTTAGCATTACCATTTTTGCACAGGAACCTGCCGATTTTGTAAATCCGTTTATTGGAACTTCCAATTATGGTGCAGCTTTTCCGGGACCAATTGCGCCGCGCGGCATGGCAAGTATCAGTCCGTTTAATGTGGCGGGAGTAAAAAATACTCCAATGGAAAAAGACAGCCAGTGGCTTTCGAATCCGTATGTCAATGAGAACAAATTTTTGACAGGATTTAGTCAGGTAAATTTAAGCGGAGTGGGCTGTCCGGAATTGGGCGTTATTTTATTAATGCCAACAACCGGAAATGTAGAAATCGATCATTTAAAATACGGTTCCACTTATTCTAACGAAGTGGCAAAAGCAGCGTATTACAGCGTAAACATCGATAAGTACAAAGTAAAAGGCGAGTTTACAGCTTCAAAACGAGTTGGGATTAGCAGATTCACTTTCCCGAAAGGGCAATCCAATGTTTTATTGAATCTTGGAGTTGGATTAACGAATGAAGAAGGCGCGATGATAAAAGTCGTGTCGCCTACAGAAATTGAAGGAATGCGCTCAGTTGGATCCTTTTGTTACAACAGTCCGGAAGATGCTTACCCGGTTTATTTTGTGGCTCAGTTTTCTAAACCTGCCAATAAATTCGGAGTTTGGAAAAAAACGGCGAAATACAACGGTGTCGAAGCACAATGGATGGGCTACAACGGAAAAGCCAGAATGATGGATAATACCATCAAAACCGTTGTGGGGGATAGTATTGGAAGTTATTTTACCTATAAATTCGATAAACAGGAAACGGTTGAAGTGAAGATCGGAATTTCGTACGTAAGTATCGAAAATGCCCGTGAAAACCTGGCAAAAGAAGTGGGGAACAGATCTTTTGACGCAATTTACAAAGAAACCTATAACGAATGGAACGAAGAACTTTCTAAAATTTTGGTTGAAGGCGGTTCAAAAGAGGACAATACGATTTTCTACACGGCTTTATACCATACGTTAATTCACCCAAATACTTTAAATGATATTAACGGAGAATATCCGGTAATCAAAAGAACTAAAATTGCTAAAACCAAAGATACTCGTTATACCGTATTTTCTTTGTGGGACACGTACAGAAATGTTCATCCGTTAATGTCTTTGGTGTATCCAAAACAGCAATCGGATATGGTAAAAAGTATGCTGGATATGTTCGATGAAAACGGCTGGTTACCAAAATGGGAATTGAATTCGACGGAGACTTTTACCATGGTGGGGGATCCTGCAAGTATAGTAATTACAGATACTTACATGAGAGGGATTCGTGATTTTGATGTTAGTAAAGCCTATTACGCGATGTTGAAAGGCGCTGATCAGGTTGAAAATAATCCGCTTCGCCCGGGATTGAAAGATTATATCAAAAAAGGATATTTAACAACCGATAACAAAGGTCCGGTTTCGACGACACAGGAATACAATATTTCAGATTATTCTATTTCGCTTATGGCCAACGAATTCGGGGATAAAGCCAATGTAAAACGCTTTAAAGAACGTTCTTTATCTTACAGAAAGTTATTCGATAAAAATTTAAATCTGCTTCGTCCAAGAACAGCTGACGGAAAATGGTACGAGCCTTTTGATCCAAATTCAGGAGCCAATTTTGAAGAAAACGTTGGTTTTATCGAAGGAAATGCCTGGCAGTATAATTTCATGGTTCCGCATGATATTGTTGGTTTGAAAAAATTAATGGGCGGAGATCAGGCATTTTCAGCGCAGCTGCAGAAAATTTTCGACAGTAAACAATTTGATATGGCAAACGAACCAGATATTGCCAATCCGTATTTATTCAATTATGTGAAAGGTGAAGAATACAAAGCTCAGGATATGGTAAAGAAACTGGTTCAGGAATATTTCAAAAATGAACCAAAAGGATTACCGGGCAATGACGATACCGGAACAATGTCGGCCTGGTTAGTGTATTCGATGATGGGAATTTACCCAATATCGCCGGGAGATCCAATTTACACCATTACAACGCCAATGTTTCACAGAGTGACGATCAAATTAGATCCTGTATATTATAAAAAAGAAAGCATCATCATTGAAAGACAAGAAAATAATGGTGGAAAAATCAATTCGATTGAGCTAAACGGAAAATCATTTAATACTTTTTTTATTTCGCACGAAGATTTTGTGAATGGAACTAAACTTAAAGTGATTCAAAACTAAACACACACAACTATGTTACAATTAAGAATGAGAAAAACGGCCATTATTTTTGTAATGGCTGTTGGTTTTTTTAACCAGACCCATGCCCAGAAAAAGTATCCGTATCAGGATCCGAAAGTTCCTGTAGAAGATAGAGTAAAAGACTTGTTAAGCCGTATGACGCTTGAAGAAAAAGTACGTCAGATGGATATGTACAGAGGCGATTTTTTTAAAGAGAAAGAAGATTTTGCTAAAGGTAAATCAGCTGAAAAAATTGGAAAATTAGGAATCGGAGCCATTCATGATTTGTATCCGCGTTCGGCGAAAATGATCAATGATTTGCAGACCAACGTAATCAAAGGAAACCGTTGGGGAATTCCTGCCTTGATTATGTGTGAAATGCTTCACGGGTATTTAGACGAAGGAAGTACCGCGTTCCCAATGAATATTGGTCTTGGTGCAACCTGGGATATTGCTACAATGGACAAAGTGGGTAAAGTTATTGGTATGGAAGCCAGAGCACACGGAGTTCATTTTGGTTTTGGACCCAACTTAGATTTAGGACGCGAACCAAGATGGGGACGTGTTGCTGAAACTTTTGGTGAGGATGCTTATTTGAACAGTGAAATTGGTCTGGCTTTTATTAAAGGAATGCAGGGAGATGATTTAAAATCAGATCGTTCCATTATTGCAGAGCCAAAGCACTTCGCAGTTCACGGTATTCCGCAGGCGGGAGGAAACTCTTCGCCAATTTTGGTTGGAGAACGTTCTGCTAGAGAAGATCATTTGCCATCATTCGAAAAAGCATTCAGAAAAGGAGGAGCTTTAGGAACGATGTGTGCTTATTCTGAGTTAGACGGAATTCCTTGCGCTGCCAATCACTGGTTATTGACAGATGTTTTAAGAAAAGAATGGGGTTTTAAAGGACTTGTAGTTTCAGATTTAGGAGCTATTAAATATATCCAAACCACTCACAAAGTGGCTGATTCTCCAAAAGATGCTATCAGAGAAGCGGTTTCAGCGGGTGTTGATATGCAATTCTATGATTTTTCAAACGAGTTCTGGCAGAGTACTGTTATTGAATTGGTAAATGAAAAGAAACTGACAATGGAAAACATTGACCGTGCGGCGGGAGCAGTTTTACGTTTGAAATTCCTATTAGGATTATTTGAAAATCCGTACACAGAAAAAAATCTGATTAAAGAGCGTTTTCATACTCCGGAAAATCAAGCTGTCGCTTTAGAAGCAGCTCAAAAATCGATGGTTTTGTTGAAAAATGACAACAATACTTTGCCTTTAAGTAAAAGCCTGAAAAATATTGCGGTTATCGGACCAAATGCAAATGCTTCAAGACTGGGAGGTTATGCTCCAAAAAACAGTGTCGGGATGACCGTTTACGAAGGAGTTAAGGAGTTAGTTGGAAAAACAGCTAATGTAGTTTACGAAGAAGGAGTTCCGCTGATCGTAAAAGGACAGATCATTCCATCTAAATATTTATTTACTCCGGACGAATCTCAAAACGGATTAAAAGGAGAATATTTCAATAACAGAAATCTGGAAGGAACTCCGGCATTGACCCGTATTGACAGTCAATTAGAGTTTGACTGGCCTTGGGCTCCTGGAGATGGTGTGAATGTGGATGATTTTTCTATCAGATGGACAGGATTCTTAAAATCAGATCAAGCATTGGATGGCTGGTTAGGTTTAAGTTCTGACGACGGAATCAGAATGTATATTGATGATCAATTGGTTATCGACAACTGGACAAAAGGAGCAACAAGCATGGTTACAACTCCTAAAAACATTGAAAAAGGTAAAAAATACAAAGTCCGCATTGAAATGTGGGAAGGAGGCTGGGGAGCCAGAGCTCATTTCCGTTGGAATTTAGAAAAAGTAAACCTACAGCCGGCAATCGATGCTGCCAAAAAAGCAGATGTTGCGATTGTAGTTTTAGGAGAATCTAATGAATTGGTAGAAGAAAACAGAGATGTGGCTTCTTTAGATTTATTTGGCATTCAGCAGCAATTAATCGAAGAGATTCACAAAACAGGAACTCCGGTAGTTTGTGTATTATTAAACGGTCGTCCGCTTTCTACCAACTGGATTGCAGAAAACATTCCTGCGGTTCTTGAAGGTTGGTTTCCAGGTGAATTAGGAGGTAGAGCAGTGGCTGATGTTTTATTTGGAGATTATAATCCAGGCGGAAGATTGCCAATCACGGTTCCAAAATCAGTTGGGCAGTTACCTATATATTATAACCAAAAGCCATCTGCAATCCATAAATATGTTGCAGAAAGCGAGCATCCATTATATTCATTTGGTTACGGATTAAGCTATACGAAATTTGCCTATTCAAACCTTAAAATCAGCTCTTCGTCGATAAAACCGAATGGTGAGCTAAAAGTTTCGGTTGATGTTAAAAACGTAGGAGACAGAGATGGAGACGAAGTGGTACAATTATATATTAATGATGTATACAGCAGTACTACAACTCCTGAAAAAACCTTGAAAGGATTTAAAAGGTTAAACATCAAAAAGGGAGAAGTTAAAAATGTTGAATTTACACTTACACCGGATGAGTTATCTATCTGGAACAGAGAAATGAAGCGTGTAGTGGAGCCGGGAGATTTTGAAGTAATGGTAGGCGGAAATTCGACCGATTTACTGAAAACAAATTTTAAGGTTCTGAACTAATTTCGGTAAAATCAAACATTATTTTTAGCGATTAACATGATTAAAAAAGAATGCTGTTAAAGAAACGGTAAAACGCTTCGATTTATTCAATGCGAGCCCAGTAAATAAAGAGGATTAAGATTACAATTTAAAACGTTTTCGTACCCTAAAAAGATAAATGTATGACGAACACCTTTTCAAAATTGTCATTTGTCGAAATTATATTCTGTTAACAAAATGTATTCTTAAGTTTAACATGTTATTAACTCAAAAAACAACTAAATATGATCAAGGACGTACTAAAATTACTGTTAGTGATCTGCTTATTTGGATTCCAAAGTATGCAGGCACAAACTACAGTAAAAGGAACGATAACAGATGCTCAAAGCGGAATTCCGATCCCGGGGGCAAACGTTATTGTTAAAGGAACAAAAACAAGTACATCATCAGATTTTGATGGTAAGTACACGATTACAGTTCCAAATCAATCAGCAGTTTTGGTTTTCTCTTATGTTGGTTCAGCTTCAAAAGAAGTAACCGTAGGAACCCAGACTACTATTAATGCAGCTTTAGGGGCAGCTACACAACAATTAGGAGAGGTAGTAGTAACTGCTCTTGGTATTAAAAGAGAGAAAAAAGCCATTACGTATTCAGCTCAGAACGTTTCTGTAGATGAACTTTCAGAAGCAAGATCATTAAACGTTGCCAACTCACTTTCAGGAAAAGTTGCAGGTCTTAACTTCTCTACTACTTCAAACGGGGTTGGTTCATCTTCAAGAATTACTTTAAGAGGTAACCGTTCGCTTAACGGGAACAACCAGCCATTATATGTAGTAGATGGTGTGCCAATTAGTAATGGTACAACGACAACTAACCCGGACATCGACACAGGAGGTACAACACAGCCAGACGGTATTTCAAACATTAACCCTGAAGATATTGCTTCGATGACAGTTCTTAAAGGACCATCTGCAGCAGCTCTTTACGGATCAAGAGCTTCGAATGGTGTTATCGTAATTACAACAAAATCAGGTAAAGCAGGAAAAACATCTGTTTCGTTGTCTTCAAACTTCATGGCATCTTCTGCTTATAACCTTATGAACTTACAAAACGAGTATGGTCAGGGAACAAACGGAAATTATGTAGCCAATTCAAGCTCAAGCTGGGGAGGAAGATTAGACGGAAGACAGGTTTCAAACTGGCAGTTAGTTCGTAATCCTAATTATGCAGGACCGGCTACTCAAAGTTATTCTCCACAGCCAAACAACGTAATTGATTTTTACAAAACAGGTTACAACTTAGCAAACACTTTAAGTGTTACAGCTGGTAACGAAAAAGCACAGGGTTATTTCTCTTACACTAACACACGTGCTGAAGGTATTGTTGGCGGTAACGCAATGGACAGACACAATCTTAATTTAAGATTGACCAGTAAAATCTCTGACAAATTATCTTTAGATGTTAAAACAAACTACATCGTTCAGGATATCGATAACTTATTAAGAACAGGTGAGGAGTCTATTGGTACATCTGCTTATTTATTACCTCGTAGTATCGCTTATAACGATTACAAAAACTTCGAATATATTGATGCTGCAGGACAAAGACAGGTAAACTATTTCCTTGACGAAACAGGTTCTCCTGGAGGAAACCCATTCTGGTCAGCTTTAAGAGACGATGCCCGTACAGATAAAAGAAACAGATTTATTGGTTTAGCTTCCCTTAAATATGAGTTTACAAAAACATTAAGCTTACAAGGTAGAGCTGGTTTAGACCAAATGACTAATAAAAACGTAAGAAACAGATATGCTACCAATGCATTTAACAGCAACATGGGATCATACAGTGAATCTTATGAAACAGTAAGCGAATTTAATGCTGACGTATTGCTTTCTTACAGCGAAAAATTTGGAGATTTCTCTGTTGGACTTAATGGTGGTGCAAACGTATTGCAGCAAAATAGTTCAGCTTTAAATTCAGGCGGTGTTTTAAGTAAAAGAAACTACTTTGCATTATCTAATGTACAGACAGTTCAGTCTACTTCTACAGCTTCAGAAAAAAGAATTAACTCTATTTATGCATTCGGACAACTTGGTTTCAGAAACTACTTATTCTTAGATGTAACAGCTAGAAATGACTGGTCTTCTACATTACCAACAGATTATTTCTACCCGTCTTTTGGTCTTTCTGCAGTGGTTTCAGATATGGTAACATTACCAGAGGTAATCAGTTTTGCTAAAGTAAGAGCTTCTTACGCACAGGTTGGTAACGATACAGATCCTTATCAGACTCAGCAGAGATTTTCATATATCGGTGGAAACGGCGGTATGTTATACGGACAAAGCACAAAAGCAAATCCAAACTTAAAACCGGAGATTTCTTCTTCTACAGAGTTTGGTGCTGACGTAAGATTCTTTAATAACCGTTTAGGTTTAGATTTTACATACTTTAATACTTTAACTGACAATCAGATTTTCTATATCAATACTCCTGAAGCTTCTTCTTATTCAAGAGCTATCGTAAACGGTGGAGATATTGAAAATAAAGGTATCGAGCTTACCCTTACAGCAACTCCTATCCAGACAGAGAATTTTAGCTGGGATATTACAGCGAACTATGCTTCTTATAAATCTAAAGTAAAATCTATTTATGGAGGAAGAGAAGAATTAGTATTAGGTGAAGGACGTTTAGTAAGAAGTAAAGTAGTAGTAGGCGGAGAATACGGAGATTTATATATCAAAGGATTCCAGAGAGATCCAAACGGAAACATCATTGTAAGCAGTGCAGGTATTCCTTTAGCAACAAACGGTTTTGACGTTCGTGCCGGAAACTTTAACCCGGACTGGACAGGTGGTTTCAGAAACAGCTTTAAATACAAAGATTTCTCTTTAAGCTTCTTAGTTGACTTTAGAATTGGTGGTGAAGTAATTTCATACACTCAGGCAAGACAAGCTGGTTTAGGGGTTAGCGACATTACTTTAGCAGGAAGAGAAGGCGGAATTGTTGTTGATGGTGTGGTTTCTAACGGAAACGGAACTTACTCTCCAAATACAACAAGTATTACAGCTGAACAATACTGGACAGCTATCGGACAAAGAACTCCTATTGCAGAACCATTTATCTATGATGCTACAAACATCAGATTAAGAGAGCTTGTATTTGGTTATTCATTACCAAAACGTTTATTAGGCAGTTCAGGATTTTCAAGTATCGATTTCTCATTAGTGGGAAGAAATTTATTCTTCTTCGTGAACAAAGCGAAATACTTTGATCCGGAAGCAGGAGCAGGTACAGGAAACCTTCAGGGTATAGAATCTTTCAACATTCCTTCAACGAGAGATTACGGGGTAAATGTTAAATTTGGATTTTAATTAAATAAAGAGAGACATCATGAAATATAGTTTTAAAATAAAAACATTAGGAGTTGCGTTAATGGCGGTTTCGATTTTATCAAGCTGCACCAGTGACTTCAATGATATAAACAAAGATCCTAATTCATTGACAGAGGATCAGTTAGATGCTACTCTGGCAGGGCCTTCATTTGCGTCGGCACTTTATGCAGGTATTCATAACGGTTCTTATTCATCACCTGGAGTTGATGATCAGGGAACCTGGGGTATTGCTACCGGAATTTTATCTTCTACTTTTATCCACTATTTAAATTGTGGTTATGGTACAGAAAGAAATGCTTTCGTAAACGGTTATGAAGGACGTGGATGGACAAGGTTTTACACCGTTGCGGTTCCGGCTTTAAACAATGCGATTAAAGCTTCTGAAGGGAATGCCGAAGCTTTGGCAGTTCTTAAAATCTGGAAAGTGTTCATGTACAACCAAATGGTTGATGCTTACGGACCAATTCCTTACACTGAAGCAGGTAACGGTCAGGAAAAAGTGGCTTATGACAGTGTTGAATCTATCTACGAAGATTTCTTCAAATTATTAGATGAAGCAAATGCTACTTTAAAATCTACTTCGGTAACTTCTGTAGCTTCTTTGCAGCCAAATGACAGAGTATACTCAGGAAGTGTAGACAAATGGAGAATTTTTGGAAACAGTATGAGATTACGTCTGGCTTTAAGAATTTCTGATAAAGAACCAGCAAAAGCAAAAACTCAGGCAGAAGCAGCTGTAGCGGCAGGAGTAATGCAGACTAATGATCAGAGTGCTTTTTTCAAAGCGAGCAATATTACGCCAAACAACTTAAATATGATCGTAAACAGCTGGGGTTATGTAATGACCGCTTCTATGGAAAGTATTTTAGTTGGATATAAAGATCCTCGTTTAGAAAAATGGTTTGCCCCTCTTGATGCAGAAGCAGCAACTAAAGTATACAGAGGTAACCCTGTTGGAGGTTTAGAAGATCAGTTTGGAACAACTAAATTCTCTGCTTTTAACAATGATGTTTTAGGAAATGGTGCTGCTAACAACCTTAGCGAAACTAAAAACATCGAAATCTTTATGGCTTCTGAAAACTATTTAAGCAGAGCTGAAGGAGCTTTGAATGGATGGAACATGGGAGGAACTGCTCAGACTTTGTATGAAACTGGTATCAGATTATCTTTGGCACAATGGGGAATCACAGATGCAGCAGAAGTTAACGCTTATATTGCAGGAACAACTCTTCCTACTCTGCCAAACATCTTAACAGTTTATCCAACTTTAGATTTACAGGATATCCCGGTTAAGTTACCAGTAGCCTGGTCTACAACAGTGGCTAGTCAGCGTACACAAATTGCAGTACAAAAGTATTTAGCTATTTTCCCGGAATCATGGGAAGCATGGGCTGACTTAAGAAGAAGTGATGCAAAAGTGATTTATCCGCCGCTTAACACGGATAATAATGACGCCGGAGTTGGAAAAACTTTAATGAAGAGAATTATCTATACTACAAACGAGTATTCTTCAAACAGAGATGCAGTTGTAGATGGTATTTCAAAATTAGGCGGTCCTGATACCGGAGGAACAAAACTTTGGTGGGATACTAAATAATACAAGTAAAGAAAACGAGATTCGTTACTTATAAATGAGAAAAAGGAGAGGTAACTCTCCTTTTCTTTTATATAAAAATCAGATTATGAATTTAAAAAAATATGTTTCGGCTATTTTGCTGGTTTCTGTTTTCTTTTCCTGTAAATCAGTAAAAAATGAAGTACAGGCGGTAAACATTACACAAAATTATATTGCCGAAAATCCGGTTACGGCTGCCAGTCATGCTTCAACATTAGTCGAACTGGAACCGGACAACATTATGGCCGCCTGGTTTGGCGGAAAGTATGAAGGGGCAAAAGATGTAGGGATTTATGTTTCCTCCTATAAAAACCAAAAATGGTCTGCACCAAAAGAATTAATCAAACCTTTAATTAAAGAAGGCGATACCCTGCCTTGCTGGAATCCTGTTTTATTTAAAAGCAAAAAACAGAATTTATATTTGTTTTATAAAGTGGGTAAAAATCCAAGAGAATGGTTTGGCGCTATGATGGTTTCCAAAGATAACGGAAATACCTGGAGCGAATCTAAATACCTGCCAAAAGGAATTTTAGGCCCTATCCGGAACAAACCCATTGAAACTGCTCCGGGCATTATTTTATGCGGCAGCAGCACCGAAAGTATCGACGATAATAAATGGAGGGTTTTTATAGAAACCTATAATGAAAATACCGACAGCTGGACGATTGCCGACATCAACGATAAGAAAAATTTTGATATTATCCAGCCTACATTTTTAGTACATTCTGATCAAGAGATTCAGATTTTATCCAGAAGCCGTCATAACAAACTCATTTCGTCCTGGTCTGAAGACGGTGGAAAAACCTGGCAGAAAACTGATCGTAGTAAAGTGGTAAACTCCAATTCCGGGGTCGATGCGGTGACCTTATCGCCTAATTCCTTTTTATTGGTAAACAACCCGCTGAAAATGGGAAAAGACTGGTTTAACGGCAGAAATGTTCTCGATGTCGAATATTCCAAAGACGGGGTAAACTGGATCAGGCTGTTTGATCTTGAAAATCAGAAAGAAGGCGAATTCAGTTATCCGGCCATTATTCAGACTGCCGATAAAAAAGTTCATATCTTGTATACCTATAACCGAAAGTTTATTAAGCATACAACCTTTGAATTAAAATAAGAGTATCGAACACGGATATAACAGATTCGCTATGCGAAGACACGGATTATAACGGATTTTAATTTTTGATAAATCTGCGTTCATCAGCGTTTTCGCGAAGCGAATCCGTAAAATCCGTGTCTCATTTTAGAATACAGGAATACGATTAATATGAAATTTTTACAGGACCTCAGCTTTGTCTGGTTTTTGTTTTTTTGAT
>NZ_JBMDKA010000035.1:0-56192 GCF_057809475.1 Flavobacterium sp. FG19
GTGATGCATCGGCTGTAGTTGGTGTGCCAGGATCGCTTACCGTTACGGCAACAGCAAGTCTTACAGCGCTCTCACAATTTGTCGCCGGATCTAAGATCGAAGCATAATAGGTAGTAGTTATTAAAGCTGTTGTAGAAGCTATTGGAGCTCCTCCTGCAGCTGCAGTGTACCAAACGATACTTCCTGTAGCTGGTGTATCGATCTGGATATCGGCAACAGTAGGCGCATTAACTAAACAGAACTCTTGTGAAGCGTCTGCTGTAGTTGGTGTGCCCGGATCGTTTACCAATACGGCAACGGCCAATCTTGTATCGCTTTCACAGCCAGTAGCGGCATTTAAAAGAGCAGCATAATAAGTAGTGCTGCTAAGTGCGGTAGTCGACGCAACGGCGCTTCCGCCTGTCGCTGCTGTATACCAAACAATAGTGTTTCCGGCAATCGGTGCATCTACCTGGATGCTGGCAATAGTCGGTGCATCTTCTAAACAGAATTCTTGTGAAGCATCGGCTGTAGTCGGAGTGCCCGGATCGCTTACCGTTACGGCAACAGCCAGTCTTGTATCACTCTCACAACCTGTAGCAGCATTTAAGAATGCGGCATAATAGGTAGTGGTGCTAAGTGCGGCAGTGCTTGGAACTGCGGCTCCTCCTGTCGCTGCGGTATACCATACAATGGTGTTTCCGGCTGATGGTGCATCAACCTGGATATCGGCAATTGTTGGTGCATTCACTAAACAGAAGTCTTGTGATGCATCGGCTGTAGTTGGTGTGCCAGGATCGCTTACCGTTACGGCAACAGCCAGTCTTACACTACTTTCACAACCTGTAACAGCATCCGTAGCTGCTCCATAATACGTGTTAGTTGTTAAAGCTGTCGTTGAAGCTATTGGCGTTCCTCCTGTAGAAGCACTATACCAAACGACACCGCTTTCATTTACCTGGATATCGGCAATAGTTGGTGCATTAACTAAACAGAAGTCCTGGGAAGCATCTGTAGTAGTTGGTGTATTTGGATCGCTGATGATAATAACGGCATCTTGTAAGGTTCCTGCAAGATTTTCACAGGTAGTATCACTTGAAACGGCAACATAATAAGTAATCGGGCTCATCGCTTTTGTTAATCCAACTGCTGTTAAAACACCAGCGGCATCAATTGTATAAGTAACTCCCCCTATAACTGAACCATCTGTAATTGGCTGGGTTTTAGCGGCATCTAAATACCAGGTAAATACCCCATTCGTTAAAGTTGGTGCTGTTGGTGTTAATGAAGCCGGAACACTATGACAAACAGTCAAATCGTCAACCAAAATATCATTTACATTCGAAGGCGGCAGTATTGTAAAGGTTATCTGTTTTCTGTCTGCTTCAGCAGTTTCACAAAACTGATCACCACTAACTCCTGCATAATAGGTGTAAGTTCCGGGAGTTAGTCCACTTATAATTAATTCAGAAGTAGTTTCTCCCGGAATTAAGTCACTTGTAGTTCCATTAAAACTATACCAGTAGTAAACCGGATTTGTTAAAACCGGTGTTCCGCTTAAGCTGGTAGCTAACGTTACGGTTCCTGAAGGAGAACAAATTGATGTATCTGCTCCTCCATTTAAGGTAATATCAGTTAAAGTATTTATCGGAGAGGATGCTTTTACTTCGACAGTTACTTCTCCTCTTGTAAAAGTTTCACAGCCGTAACGTACTGGCTGGACATAGTATTTATAAGTTCCTGCTGCAAGGTTTGCCGGAATTGTGTAAGTAAGTCCTGTAGCAAGGGCTGTTCCACCAGTTAAGGCATCGTACCAAATATAGGTTGAACAGGCTTCTTCAGGGATCTGAAGCGTGATATCTGTTCCAGGACAGACTGTTATTTTGTTATCCAGATCAGCTCCTACGACCGTTGTATTGGCTACTCGTTCTACAGTATGTACACGCAGGAATTCCAAAACTCCTGCTACTCCTCCAAAACGAATTCTCACTCTGTCATATACTTCCGTTGGTGAAGAAACTAAAACCATTGCCATTGTATTCCCCGGCAATAATCTCAGACTTAACAATGTACTTGTATTTTGAATTGGAGCACCAACTGCAACACTTCCTAAATAGCGCTGAATTGTAAATCCTGTTAGCACATTAACATCTAAAAGAGTTCCCGGTTTTGAAACCACGATTCTCAAAGTATCACTTACTACAGATGGTGTTTTAAATTCTACTGTCAGGTCTGCGGCAGCAGCTACTCCTGCCCCGCTGTACATGGTAGCAAAAGTCGTGATATCATTATCTGCAATATGCCATGGCTCACTTACCCCTACGGCTGCAGTAACAGCTCCAACCGGAAGTCCTACATCTGTAGCTCCGTAGAAAATATCACGAATATCTCCCGGAGTACAGGCAACACTCGAAACAGTTTTGTTATAATGAGCATCAAATACTTTAGTATTCTGAGCAACACTTACAACTGAAGCTGACTGAATACGAATTCCGTCATAATCCTGCGGACCTGAAGCATCTGAAGGTACAAAAGTAAATTCATACGTATTGTCTCCGGAAATTAAATTCAATAGTGAACCTGATACGGACTGCATAGCTCCTATAGGAGTACCTCCCATCATACCTACTACTGATAAATTCTGGCCTACTGCCAATAAACTGTACTCTGATCCAAGTTTAATCGTAACCGGCGTTCCTTTAGTAATTGGTGCTGACCAGGTTAAATCCTGCCAGGTTGTCCCTACTCCTAAAAGTCCTACACCAGTTTCAATGGTAGAATACGTCTGTGGATTTCCATCTATTGCATTGGGTCCGTCTGCTACATTTCCTGTAATAATTCTCCCGAAGGTCTGTGCATCTGCATACACTCTTTCTGTTAGAGACTGACAGCTGCTAAGATCTATTACATTAATTACTTTGACAGCTGTAGCTGTACAGATTCCATTACTCGCTACGGCTGTATATGTATAAACGCCCGGAGTGTTTAATACTCCTGTTGATGCACCTGGTAAAAGATTCCCCTGCGGATCATACCAGGTTACTGTTCCGTTTGAAACAGCCGCTAAAGTTACACTCAAACCCACATTTACTGATTCCTGCGGGTTAGTTATAGTCAACGTTGGTAAGGCATTAATATTTACTGTTATATTTTGTCTTGCCGAAGTACAGGTGTCTCCATTTTCAAGAGCTTCAACTGAATAAACGCCGCTCACCGTGATATTGGCTGCAGCATCTGCTGTTATCACATTGTTGGAAGGATCATAGAAGGTATAGGTTGTATTTCCGCTGGAATCAAAATTAGTAATACCATTTCTTAAATTCGCACTTCCGCAAGCTTCTAAAGTGCCAGGGATTACCGTTACCACTGTAGTTGCCGGAAAATTAACGGTTACTTCTTTTAAATCTCCGCTTACATTTTCGCAGGTACCTCCATTCAAAATAGATACAAAATAAGTATAAGGGGTTCCTGAGGCACTTAAACCAGTTATTGTCAAAGCTCCGGTACCGGCATCTTTTGTAAAACTTACTCCCGGCTGACCAGGTAAATTAGTTCCGGTAATTATTTCCTGAGCTTTAGTATCGCTTGTGTAATATTTAAACTGAGCTCCTGTAATAGTCGATGTAGGAGCTATAACAGCAGTTCCGGCACAAGTGGCCTGAATAGGTGTTGTTACTATAACATCATTTTCAGTAGGAATTGGCAGTACTGTAACTGTTACCGCCTGACGTAAACTATTAATACAGGTACCTCGTGCACTTTCTAAATAGAAAGTTGTAGTCGAAGTTAAAGGAGCTGTTGGATTAACAGCTGCGATCGCTCCTCCTGTTGGAGCGTCATACCATGTAAAAGTTTCTGTTCCTGTAGAAGAAGCTGTAAGCGAAGCGGTCTGTCCCACACAAATTGGATCTGACGCTCCTGCTATAACTGCATTTGGAAATCTATAGGCTGCCTGATAAACATATAGACTAGTCAATAATGAAACTCCTGCATTATATCTTACCTCTATCCTGTCAAATGGAGCTGTCGCTGTAAAACTTGCTTTAAACTTATTCCCGGACAACAGCTGAATATTCAATAAATTATTATTGATTGCTTTTCTGTCGCCGTTATAAGTTCCTCCATTATAAGTTGCGAGACTGATATACGATAAAGCGTCAATATCAAGAAGCCCGCCCGGAACTTCTAATTCGACATCAATAATATCTCCTGTCTCACCTGGATTAGCAAAAATTAATTGCTGCTGAATATAACCTCCAATTCCAACTGGTACTACAAACTCTGAGTAAGTATCAATATCACCGTCAACCGAATCATTTTGATTATTAACAATACACCCAATACATAATGATACCGGTACAGTAGGATCATAAGATGTTATCTGGGTACCTGCCTGTAAACAAGTACTTGTATTAGCTATAACGGTAACATTTATTATCCCTCTTACCGGATTGGTACAGTCCGTTAAAATATCTACAGCTTCTACATAATACGTTTTGTTAGCTGTTAAAACCGGACTAGGTGTATAAGAGGTCGCATCAAAAGCTATTGAAGCACCGCCTGTTGGTACATCATACCAATTGTATCGTACTCCTGTTACCGGATTCAAAACTGACAATGTGATCGTCTGTCCCGATTGTATCATAACATCAGATGAAGCAAATGTAGGAGTAGCCGGCAGTGCATTTACGATAAGATTTACCGCCGCACGTGTTGGAGTAGAACAACTTCCAATTACAGCTTCAACGTAATAATTTGTATTAGTAGTTAAGACTGGTGTCGTATATGATGTTCCTGTAAATACTAAATTTCCGCCGGATGCGGCATCGTACCAATTATAAGTAGTCCCTGCAACAGGAGACTGAACTGTTAAAGTTGTTGACTGTCCGCTGCAAATAGTACTTGGTGATGATGCTACTGTTGGAAGTACAGGATCATTGACAAAAATCTCAACCGGATTTCTTTCACTATTAACACAGCCATTTCTTGTTATTTCTACATAATAAGTAGTGTCTGCTGTTAATGCCGGAGTTGTAAATGCCGCCGTAGCAGCTAATGAAGGCCCTCCTGATGCAGCACTATACCAATTAGCAGTTTCACCAACAGCAAGAGAAGCTGTCAATGTGGTAGCTGAACCGCTGCAAATGGTTTTATTTCCAGTAACTATCGGAACTTTATATCGATAAGCTGCCTGATAAATATCGACACTAGTAAGAACTGTTGCCAAACCTCCTAATCGAATTTCTACACGATCAAAATTAGCTCCGGCTACCACACTCGCTCTAAAACGATCTCCTGCTAATACTTGTAAAGTAATTAAAGGATTGTTTACAGATACTCTGTCATTATTATAAGTAGCTCCATTATAAGTAGCCAGACTAACAGCTCCCAATAATGAAAGATCTGCCAAACCTCCAGGCAGTTCTAAATCAACATCAACAATATCACCCGCTTTTCCCGGATTAGTAAACTGCAGAGTCTGTTGAATCCATCCGTTAATTAATCCAACAGGAACAGTAAGCCGGGCTGCTGTTGCCGGATTTCCATCAACAGAATTATTTGGACTTGTTGTGCTGCATAATAAACACAAACCATTCTGAGTTGTCAGCTGGCTGCTTGCTTCAAGACAACCTCCTAAAGCTGCCGGCTGAACTGTTACTGTTACCGGAACTCTCGAATTACTTACACAGCTTCCATTTGGACTCTGAGCTTCTACATAGTAAGTTTTTGTAGCTGTTAAAATAGGAGTAGTATAGGTAGTAGTGTTGACTGCGAGAGCGGTTCCGCCCGTTGGCACATCATACCAGTTTAATTGTACTCCCAATTCAGAAGATGCTGCACTTAAGGTAGCATTCTGTCCTGATTGTATGGTAACACTTTGGGTTAATATTGTTGGTGCAGCCGGAACAGCTGTAGAAACAACGTTAACCTGTGTACGGGTTGGACTTATACAACTCCCTATTACACCTTCAACATAAAAAGTTGTTGTACCTAAAGGAACTGTTGGAGAATACGTTGTACCTGTTGCCAGAGCTGTCCCTCCTGATGATGAGGAATACCAGGAGTATATTGTTCCCGGTATTGGATTTAAAAGTGATAACGTAGTCTGCTGAGTGGCTCCTGTAGAACAAATAGAAGTTCCTGAATTATTAACCGCCGGAGCTACAGGATTAGAAACGTTTAAAACCACTGGTACGCGAACATTTCCTTCACAGCCTGCGGCTCTGGAAATTCCTATATAATAAGTAGTAGTTGCTGTTAAAGCAGGTGTCGTATAAGTATTTCCTGTTGCTAAAGGAGTGGTCGACCCTATAGAACTATACCATGCCAATGTAGTTCCTGCAGCAGGCGCTGCAGTTAGAGTAGCCGCCGAGCCGGAACAAACTGTCTGTGACAAACCATTTGTTACGACAGGCTGCGCAAATTCTAAGCGAACGTCATAAACTCTTAAGCTTACGAGTAAACTTACAAGGCCGCCAACCTGAATCTGAATCTGGTTAGCATCTGCCGGCAGCGTATATTTCACAACTGCAACGGTATTACCAGATAATAAATTAAGGTTCAGCAGCGGACTATTCAGAGCCACACTGGAACCTACATTTGTGCCTGACATTTTAGCCTGGATAGAAGCATTGGATAATAATCCAAGATCCAATAAACCATTCCCGGTGCCAAAATAAACAGCAATCTGATCTCCGGCCCTCGCCGTCTGATTTAAGGTCATTGTTTCTTCAACGAAACAACCCACCCCAACAGCGTTTGTCAGAGTAGCATAGGTCGTTAAGCCAGCGCTGTCATAAGCATTGGCAGGGCTATCAACATTTAATCCTACACACAATAACCCACCCTGACTATTGGTTTGAGACACAGGTCTGCAAATAGTCTGCGAAAATGCATTATTGTATAATAAGAATAAAAACAATAGTCCAAATAATCTCTTCTGAAGAAGGAGATCATAAAAAGTAAAATTTTTTTTCATAATTTGGAAGATTAGAAAATGGACAATAAAATACCTCTTGCGATAAGTACGTATACTTAGGCAATTAAAAAAACGCTAAAAATCAATTAGTTAAACCCTTAAAAAAAATCCTTAGTTCATAAAGACTGTAATTTAAATTTGTATAAAAAAATCCTGATATTTATGTGTACGCATATCCCAAACAGGTAGGTCCCATTCGTTTCGCTAAAGCAAAAAGAGGCCTGAACCTATTAGGAAATACAAGTCTGAACCTGACTTCCAAACGGAGTTGATCTGATAAATTTTCGCAGTGAAAATTTTTAGTATAGGGAAAATTCTAAGCTTACAATATCTAATCTGTTTACTATCTTAAAAGAAAGTTGATTAGTCTTTCTTACTGAATTTTACTTTTCGGCATTAGGCTTACTCGCACCATTAAATTCAAAATAGTAAACGCATTAAATTAGTCTGACTGTATTACAAAAATTGTAAACAGAAAAAAAACACCAAAGTCAACAATGATATCGACTAAATTTTAGATATTGAAAATTGGGTAACAAAGACTTTAGAAAAAAGTCTGTAATAAAAGAAAGAAAATCAAAAGGGAGAAGAAGTTTAGTTTTCTTCAGAATAATAAAAAATAAAGCTAAAATATGAATACTTAATGTAAACTTGATAATAAGAGTAACTGTCAGTTCCATAAGCAGGCGATTTAAGTTATTATTTAAATTCCTATTAGTTAGTGCAAAAAATGTTTTTGGAAAAGTTAAAAAGCTTCTGTGTTTTTTACACCATCAAGTTTGTTTAACTTTTGTATTCTAAAATTAGAAAAAAGAAAACAATAAAACAAGTATAAAATTCTTATTTTTTTGAAATAAAAAATAAAAAGCAAATCAATAAAGAAGCTTCAACTTAAGAAAAAACAATACTTTTCAAATAAAAAAGCCCAGTTTACGGAGCTTCATAGAACAATTCCTTTTATATTAAATCTATCAAAATAAAAGAAAATTACTACAAAATATTCATTTCAAACGATTGAAATTTAACATAATAAAGCACTGGAATCTAATAACTTACTATTTTTACCTAAAATCTTAAAATTTTAAACATTCTAAAAAAAACACGTAGAAATACGGGTAAAAAAAGACAAAGAAGTTTAAACAAAAGTTAAAAAAAACAAAAAAGGGTAAACAATTTAACACCATCGTTTACCCAATTACTAAATATTTGAAAATGAATTAATTAAATCTTAAGATTTCAGAATTGAATTAATCTGAACAAACAACTGCCCGTCACTTAAGAAAGCCCCCTGCCTGATCAGTTCAAATACAGACGCATTCCGTTCCTCTGTAAACACTTTTTTCCCCACCTTCATTTCAATATTCTCTGTAAACATATTATCACTAAGCCACTGCAAACCTTCTGTTGTTAAAAAATCGGTATCGGAGACCAGCGATTTCAAAACTATTGATTCTACATAAGTATCAAAACACTGAAACAAAAAGATATGATTCTTTGAAAAATGCTCCAAAAATTCTGCTCTACCTAAAACCCCTTCCCAAATTAAATCTGAAAACACATCCAGCTCTTGTTCTGCCACTTCCGGCTTATTCTCTTTAAGCTCTTCCCATTCTTTCCTGTCTATTGCCTGAGCTGCTAAAAAACTGGCAAATTCAGCATGTAATTCATCAAACTGTTCTTTTGTTAATCTGGCGTATTTCATTTCTTTTTAAGCTTTATACTTTTCTCTGGAAGCTTTAAACAAAATGCTCAAGCTATCAGCTGCAAGTCTAATTATTACTATCTAAAATTTCTTTAAACAAAAAAATCCCGATTTTCATCGGGATTCCTGTATCGTGTATAAAACTATTACTTTTCAGCAATAATTTCGTATGGTAAATCAACGATAACATCTCTGTGCAAACGGATAGTTGCGTTGTATTTTCCAATTCTTTTAACAATACCGCTAGTGATGAATTTTCTATCGATCGCATTTCCTGATTTCTCAAGAGCTTCCGCAATATCGATGTTAGTGATAGAACCAAAAAGTTTCTCTCCACCAGCTTTTGCAGTAATTTTAATTTCAAGAGCTTTGATAGTTTCAGCTAAAGCTTTAGCATCAGCAACAATCTTAGCTTCTTTGTGTGCTCTTTGTTTTAGGTTTTCAGCTAAAACTTTTTTAGCAGAAGGAGTTGCTAATACAGCAAATCCCTGAGGAATTAAAAAGTTACGTCCGTAACCTGGTTTTACAGATACTACATCATCTTTAAATCCTAAGTTTTGTACGTCTTGTTTTAAAATAAGTTCCATGTTGTTGTCCTTATAATTTTAGAAGTTAGGTTCTGAGTTAACAGAAACCAGCGACTAGAGTTTTTAATTATTTTAATAAATCGGCCACGTATGGCAATAAAGCTAAGTGACGAGCTCTTTTTACAGCTACAGAAACTTTTCTTTGGTATTTTAATGAAGTACCTGTTAAACGACGAGGAAGAATTTTCCCTTGCTCGTTAACAAATTTCAATAAGAAATCAGCATCTTTATAATCGATATATTTGATTCCAGATTTTTTGAAACGGCAATACTTTTTAGTTTTGTTAGTTTCAATGTTTAAAGGCGTTAAATATCTGATATCTCCGTCTTTTTTTCCTTTTGCAGATTGCTCAATTGTAGACATAATAATTACGCTTTAGTAGATTTTAATTTTGCTCTTCTTCTTTCAGCCCATGAGATAGCATGTTTATCTAAACTTACAGTTAAGAAACGCATCACTCTTTCGTCACGTCTAAATTCAGTTTCAAAAGCCAAAAGAACTTCTCCAGCTACTTTGAATTCGAATAAATGGTAAAAACCACTTTTTTTGTTTTGGATTTCGTAAGCCATTTTTTTAAGACCCCAATCCTCTTTCGATACCATTTCAGCTCCTCTACTAGTAAGAAATTCTTCAAATTTCGTTACTGTTTCCTTTACCTGAACTTCAGATAAAACGGGATTTAAAATGAAAACAGTTTCATAATGATTCATAATAAAAACTTTATTTGTTAAAATTGGGTGCAAAAGTAATTATTATTTTTAAATATACAACACAAAATCTCTATTATTCGTTGTAACGCAAAAAATGTGTAATGTTTTTAGTTTTTTTTACAAAAAAATAATACATTTACTACTGCTATCCTGAATTTATTCTAAATTTAAAGTTATGAAACTAAACTGTGTTGTTGTAGATGATAGTTCTATACAAAGGACCATTATTGCAAAATTAGTTAATAATCACCCAGGCTTGCATTTAATTGGGGATTTTTCTAATGCAATAGAAGCAAAAAGTTGTATCTCATTGAATAATATTGACTTAATATTTCTTGACATAGAAATGCCTGTTATTAACGGCTTTGACTTTCTTGATGGTTTAAAATCTAAACCTCAGATAATATTTATTACTTCTAAAGCTGAATATGCTTTAAAAGCTTTTGATTATGACGCTACGGATTACCTGCAGAAACCAATCGCTGTAGACCGTTTTAATGCTTCTGTAAAAAGAGCCATTGATATGCATTTACTTAAAAAAGAAGTAAAAGAAGAAGAAGGTGAACATATTTTCATTAAAAGCAACCTTAAGAAGCTTAAAATTTTTACCGCAAAAATCAAATGGATTGAGGCTTTTGGAGACTATGTAAGAGTAGTTACCGAAGACGACAGCAATTTGGTTCTTTCAACCATGAAATCTTTTGAAAATGACCTGTCAAAAGACAAATTCATTCGTGTTCACAAATCCTATATCATTAATATTGATAAAGTAGAACGCTTTAACAGTAAATTTGCCGAAATCGGAATTACTAAAATTCCGCTCAGCCGAAACAAAAAAGAAGACCTGGTAAAAGCGTTATCAACACCGTCTTAACTTTTTTAATAAAAATCGACGTTTACCACCACCTTAATAGCTCTGTACTGAGCCACAGCCTCAAAACTATTCAACATTTTCTGAATAGTTTTTTTTGTGTTTCCTAAATGCAGGTTTTGCGGAATTTTAATGAGTATAGTTCGTATATATTCATTCCGTATCCTGCTGATTCCCGGTTCTTCAGGCCCCAGAACCGGCATAGCCAGATTCTGACTTAAAACCTTATACAGCCACATAGATCCTTCTTTAAGTTTATCGTAATCACGATGCTTCAAAGTCAGCTTTATAATCCTGAAATAAGGCGGGTATCTGTAAATCTGGCGGTCATACAACTGTTCTTTATACATACCTATATAATTATGGTCTGTAACCTGCTGAATCGTATTATGATTGGGATTATAAGTCTGAATCACAACTTTTCCCTGTTTCTGGGATCTTCCAGCCCTCCCTGCCACCTGTGTCATCATTTGATAACTGCGCTCAAAAGCCCTGAAATCCGGATGATGCAGCATATTATCCGCATTCATAATTCCAACCAGGTTTACATTATCAAAGTCCAGACCTTTGGCCAGCATCTGTGTACCTACCAAAACATCTATTTCTCTGTTTTTAAACTTATCAATCAGTTTCTCAAAACCAAATTTACCTCTTGTGGTATCCTGATCCATACGGGCCGTTTTTGCTTTAGGAAAAAGTGCCGTCAGCTCCTGTTCTATCTGCTCTGTACCAAAACCTTTTGTAGTCAGATCTACACTGGAACAGTTATGGCAATTAGTAGGCTTGGCAATGGCATAACCACAATAATGACAACGAAGCTGATTTTTATGTTTATGAAATGTCAGACTCACATCGCACTGCTGGCAATGAGGTACGTGTCCGCAGGTCATGCATTCAATTATCGGAGAATACCCTCTTCTGTTTTGAAACAAAATCACCTGTTCCCCCAAAGACAAAGCCTCTGCAATTTCTTCAATCAGCAGATCGCTGAAATGCCCTGTCATTCTTTTCCTGAAATACTTATCTTTTAGATCCACTAAAACAATTTCCGGCAGACGCACATTTTTATAGCGTTCGGTAAGTGTTACTAAACCGTACTTGTCTGTCTGTGTATTAAAATAAGTCTCAATACTTGGTGTTGCAGATCCAAGCAGTACTTTGGCATTATGAAAATTGGCAAGAACAATAGCTGCATCACGCGCATGGTATCGGGGTGCCGGATCTGATTGTTTAAAAGTCTGCTCGTGTTCCTCGTCTACAATTAAGAGTCCTAAATCATTAAAAGGCAGAAACAAGGCTGATCTCGCCCCTATCACAATTTGTGCTTTCTCTGAATTTTCAAGTGTTTGTTTCCAGACTTCTACTCTTTCATTGTTATTGTATTTCGAATGAAAAACAGCTACTTTATCACCAAAATGAAGGCGCAGACGGGAAACTAACTGCGTTGTTAGCGCAATTTCAGGCAGCAGATACAATACCTGCTTTCCGGTTTCCAGATATTCTTCAATTAATTTAATGTAAATTTCTGTTTTCCCACTGGAAGTAACACCATAAAGCAGACACACTTCTTTGTCCTGAAAACGCTCTTTTATGCCTTCAAAAGCTTTTCCCTGAGCTTCACTTAACTGAAGCTCTCTGCCTGATTTTTCGCCGTTAAATAAAACTCTGTCCTGCTGTAAATAATACTCTTCAAAAATTTCTTTTTCTATTAAAGATTTTACAGCTGCTGAACCGGCATTTGAGGCCTCAACAAGCGTTTTTACAGTTACAGGTTTCTTTTCTGCGGCAATAATCTGAAAATATGCCAGAACAATTTCCTTTTGTTTTGCGGCATTTTTTAAAACGGCAAGCAATTCTTCCAGCCCTTTATCTGATTCGTATTTTGAATGCAGTTTTACATATCGGACCAGTTTAGGCTTATAACTCTCTTTTATTTCTTCTTCCAGAAAAATAACATCCCGCGCAATAAGCTTTTGAAGAACAGGAAGTATATTTTTTTTATTTAATATAGCTGCAATTTCCTGAACTTTAAGTGAACTCTGATGCTGCAGGGCTTCATAAATTAAAAACTCGTCATCTGAAAGTTCGGAATCATTAACAATAACATCCGGTTTATGCGAAACAACCGTCTCACTTTCCAGTAATAATCCGCTCGGAAAAGCCCCTCGATAAACATCGCCTATACCACACATATAATAATGAGCGATCCAAAGCCAGTGCTTTAGCTGTATTTCGGTTGCAATAGGCTTTTCATCCAAAATCTCATGAATATCTTTAGCTTCATACAAAGTCGGGGCATTCTCATGCACCTCCAGCACCAGTCCGGTATAAATTTTACTTTTACCAAAAGGCACCGCCACCCGCATCCCTTTTTTAATAAAATGGAATTCAGCCTCAGAAACCCGGTAAGTAAACGTTTTTGCTAAGGAAAGCGGTAAAATAACTTCGATAAAAAACATGTAATTATATAATAGGAGCAGATTGTTATTTTTTGTTTACAGATTTAGCCAGATACTCATTAATCATTGTCTGAGTATGATTTAAAGATTCTATATTGATCCAGTCATCATGTCCCGGAATAATATAAACCGGATTTTTAAATCGGTCCTTTACCTTTTTAATAGATTTTTTCCATTCTTTTACATCGGCATCCCCTAAATATCCCAAATTTTCAGCATCGGCACTTTTTATAAAACAAGCCCCGTAAAGTATTTTTTCTTTAGCGAACCAAACCACAATATTGTCAGGTGCGTGACCTTTTCCGGGATAATAAACTTCAAAAGTATGCTGTCCAACCGTAAAGGTAGTATCATTTGGAATAATAAACGCTGCCCTCCCCTCTTTGTTCTTTTTGAGAATATCATCTGTTAACTGAATTGAATAGGTTTTGATTCCTTTTTTGCTGTAAAAATCAAATCCTCCTGCACGGTCATCATGTGAATGTGTTGCAAAAAGCATCACAACGTCTTTATTATGCCTTGCTTTTATACTATCCAGCAAAGGCTGAAATTGTGTTTTATCCCAGGGAGAATCAAATAAAACCACTCCTTTATCAGTTACCAGATATAGGGCATTGGCAGAAATTTTACTTCCATTATACTCATTAAAAGTCCTGTAAACATAAAAGTCACCCGTAAGATGACTTATTTGTAATGGCGAATTCTCAGACTGTCCAAAACTATTTGAAATGAGGCCTAAGAATAAAATAAACGATACTACTCTTCGCATTTAGCTTTTAAAAATTAATTTTTTACTCTTGCCCAATACTGTGTTCTTCCCATTAAAGAGATTCCCACATAACCTCTGAGCTTCAATTTATCGGCAGACTCCAGAGAAATATAACATTTGTATTTTTTACCGCTGGTAGGATCTAAAATAGTACCGCCGTTATATTCATCACCATCTTTCTTTAGGCCGTTTATGATTACCATTCCCAGAATAGGTTTATTTTTTTCTGCTCCTTCACATTTTACACATACGTCTTTTTTATGACTGTCTCTAAGAATATCTACGATCTTACCATAGATTTTTCCTGATTTCTCATAAATCTCTACTATAGATTTTGCTTCTCCAGTTTCGTCATCAATAGTTTTCCATTTTCCAATTACACCCTGGCTTTGCATGGTCAGCGCAAAGAAAAACACTCCGATAGTCAGCATCAATTTTTTCATACTATTTATTTTTTTTTTGTTTTAATTTTCTGATAGAAGCATTCAATTCGAACCCTAAAAGCAGAATCATACAGTTTATCCAAATGTAAAACATTAGAATCAATAATGTCCCAATTGAACCATAAAGTTCGTTATATTTTGAGAATTTTATAACCCAAATCCCAAAAAAAAACGAAGATATAACAATTAAGACCGTAGTAAAAACAGAACCAATGCTTATAAAAGGCACTTTATTGTACTGCTTTGTACCATAACGTAATAATATTGAAGATGTTATCAAAATCATCAGAATAACAAACAAATACCGTCCTAAAATAATTAACGGTATACGGTCACTTAGCACATCCTGGATGATTGTTTTTTGAATAAAAACCTCAAAAACAACAATTGTAGCCACTGTAACAAACAAGATCACAGTCATGAGCAGCGATATAGCCAGCGCTACCAGATACTGTCTGAAAAAACCGCGTTTATCAAAAACATGTTTAGACGATTCAAAACCACTCAAAATTCCATTAATACCATTGGCCATTAAAAAAATAGAAAGTAAAAAACCCGATGACAATAAACCGGAATGACTATTATTCAGGATATCGCTGATAATTTTACTAATGGCATCAAAAGTGTTAGGAGGCACACTCTGCTGTACAAACTGCAGAAAATCTTCCTGAAAATTATCTATCGGAATAAACGGAATTAAATTCAGAATAAACAGTGCAAAAGGAAACAAAGCCATAAAAAAGCTAAAAGAAACCGCACTGGCATGATAGGAAAATGCACCTTCCAGAATTCCTAAAGTGTACATTTCAAGTAAATCATATAGTGAAAAACCTTCTAACCAGGGAAGCTTTATTCTTTTTAAAAGTCGGGCTGCATTGCGAATTACAGGCAGTTTTTCAATCCGATCTTCTATCTCTTGCGACATATCTTTTTGATTTTAGATTTTAGTCCCGAAGTCTCGGGATAGATTTTTAGATTTACACCTAAACTGAATATGTTTCAGAACCAAACTCATAACTTATAACTCATCCCGAAACTTCGGGACATAACTCCCTAAAAAGCTTTTAAACTCAAATCCATATTGTAAACCGAATGGGTCAAAGCTCCCGAAGAAATATAATTAACACCGCATAACGCATATTCACGGATCGTTTTTTCATTGATATTTCCTGAAGACTCTGTCTGGCATTTCGAACCAATCAAATGGACTGCCGTTTTGGTGTCTTCGTAATTAAAATTATCAATCAGGATTCTGTGAACACCATTACTCTGCAGAATTTCCCTGATTTCATCTAAACTGCGGGCTTCCACAATTATCTTCAAATCAAGATTATTTTCTTTTAAATACTCTTTGGTCTTAGAAATAGCACGGGTAATTCCTCCCGCAAAATCAATATGATTATCTTTCAGCATTACCATATCATACAAGGCAAAACGATGATTTTCTCCTCCCCCAATTTTCACTGCCCATTTTTCAGCCACTCTAAAATTTGGCGTCGTTTTTCGGGTATCCAGAATTTTTGCTCCGGTTCCTTCTAAAAGCTGTGTATATTGATTGGTTTTAGTTGCAATAGCAGACATTCTCTGCATGGTATTTAAAACCACTCTTTCGGCTTTCAGAATAGACTGCGAACTCCCCGAAACCTCAAAAACAACTTCACCGTACTCTACATGTGTTCCGTCTTCAATATAAGTTTTTACTTTTAGTTTCGGGTCAACATGTTCAAATATCATTTTAGCAAGTTCAACACCGGCAATAATGCCCTGGTCTTTTACCAATAATTTTGCCTGTCCGTGAGCCGTATCCGGAATGCAGGCCAGTGAACTGTAATCTCCTGTCCCCACATCCTCTCTGATGGCATTACGTATTAAAAGTTGTAATTCTTCCTGAAATTGAGCTTCGCTTATCATTTTCTTATTTTTAATAATACGCTAAATTAGGACATATTTTATGGAATTAAAAGTTTACTTTTTGCGAAAAATTACTTAAAACATTAAATATCTCTCTTTAACCCCTTAAGATCGCATAAAAAATAAAGTTACAATTCTTAACAAAACTTATCCTCTTAATAAGAAATCAATTAAATATCTTTGAGGTTTATTCAAACAAAAATCATGGGATTAATTAAAGATATTTACTCGGTTTCTTTTTACGAAAATTTCAGCAAAGCTGTCGCTGAAGTCCATCCGGCATTCGAAAAACAAAAATTCATTGATGCCATTTTCGATGGCCGTTTTGCTCAAAAAGAATGGAAAGAAAGAATGAAACACACTACTGTGGTTTTTCATCAGTTTATACCTCAAAATTTTCCTGAAGCCGCTGCTTTAATCGATAAAATCATAGAAAACTTAAGAAAAAACAATTTTGCAGACAGCAATCTGGCTTTCATTTTCTTTGCCGATTATATCGAAATGTACGGTTTAGACGATTTTGAAACTTCAAAGAAAGCCTTTGTTTCGATAACCCAGTTTATAAGCTGTGAATTTGCCGTTCGTCCTTTCATTTTAAAATACAAAGAACAAATGATTGATGAAATGATTAAATGGTCACTGCATGAAAATCATCATGTACGACGTTTGGCAAGCGAAGGTTCACGTCCAAGATTACCATGGGCCATGGCGATTCCGTTTCTCAAAAAAGATCCCTCTTCTATTCTTCCTATTTTAGAAAATCTAAAAAACGATCCTTCAGAATATGTTCGAAGAAGCGTTGCCAATAATTTAAATGATATTGCCAAAGATAATCCGCAGATTGTACTTGAAATTGCTTCGAAATGGAAAGGTCACAGCAATGAAACAGACGGAATTATCAAACACGGATGCCGGACTTTATTAAAACAAGGACATCCCGAAATCCTGAGTCATTATGGTTTAGAAAGCAGTAATATCGAACTTTCTTCTTTCGAAATCAAAACACCAACAGTAAAAATTGGGGATTATCTTCAGTTTCAATTTCATTTAAACAATACAAACGAAGAACCAAAAACCGTTCGTTTAGAATACGCTGTGCATTACAAAAAAGCAAAAGGTCATTTGGCTAAAAAAGTCTTTAAAATCAGTGAAAAGGTCTATCATCCGAATCAATTAACTAAGATTGAAAGAAATCAGTCTTTTAAATTGATTACTACCCGAGTTTTTTACACCGGAATGCATCAATTGTCGATTATTATTAATGGAACAGAGAGTGAGGTTTTGGAATTTGAATTGATTGATTAAAATACAAATTTTACAAATTATTATGATTTAACCGTCGAGTTTGTCATTTCGACGAAGGAGAAATCTCCACAAGTAGCTCCGCAACGAGAATCCAATCTCTGTAGAGTTTCTTACGAAGATTTCTCCTTCGTCGAAATGACAAAAAAAAAAAAGTAAAAACATAAAAATCAACCATTTGAATTATCCTACATTTTCCCTACTTTTATAGCTAACACAAAAAACAAGCTTTCTTAATCTAAATTAAGTTACAGATTTCTATCACCACTGTAATTTTGTTTTCAAATCAAATAATACCACATGTCAAATATCAGTTTAATTATCGAAGAACGTGCTGCCAATATTGGTAATTTTATGGTAGGTCGTTTGCTGCCTTTCCGTGAAAAAAGAGCTGTCGGACCATTTGTTTTTATCGATCATATGGGGCCTGCACATTTAAGTGACCACGAAAATATGGATGTTCCTCCGCATCCGCATATCGGACTTTCAACGCTTACTTTTTTGTTTGAAGGAAGTATTATGCACCGCGACAGTTTAGGAACCGAATTGGAAATAAAACCAGGCGCCGTAAACTGGATGACAGCCGGAAAAGGAATCGTTCATTCTGAGAGAACTCCTGAATATTTAAGACATTCAGATAAAATGCTTCACGGATTACAAATCTGGGTGGCACTTCCAAAAGAATTAGAGCAAATGGATCCAAATTTCACCCATGTTGAAGCAGATGATATTCCGGCTTGGGAGGAAGATGGCGTTTCATACAAATTAATTGCCGGTGAAGCTTTTGGGAAAAAATCTCCAGTTCCAGTTTATAGTCCGTTGTATTTTATTGAAATCAAAAGTAAAGAAGCTAAAAAAATCAATATCGGAAGTCATTTATTTGGTGAAAGCGGTTTGTACATTTTGGAAGGAAGTATCAAAAATGGCGAACATGTTTATGATCCGAAACAAATTTTAATTACAACCGAAGCTTCTCTTTGCGAATTTGAAATTGCCGAAAATTCAACTGTATATCTTTTTGGTGGAGAGCCGTTCCCAGAAGAACATTTTATCTTTTGGAACTTCGTTTCATCAGACAAAAACCTCATCGAAAAAGCAAAAAAAGACTGGACAGAACAGACTTTCCCAAAAGTTCCGGGAGAAACTGAATTTGTGCCATTACCTGAACCAAGAATCAAATAATTTATGGATACGATCTCAGCAAAAATAGATACACGTTTGTATCGTACAGAAATAAAATCTGCCAGCGATAATGTTTTAATTTCTGATGAACCTCAGGAATTGGGCGGAAAAAATCTAGGCTTAAATCCAACAGAACTTTTAGCGGCTTCATTGGCTTCCTGCACCGTTATCACTTTACGAATGTACATTAATCGTAAGCAATGGAATGTTGAAGAAATCGATGTCAAAATTGATTTCGAAAGAGATTCTGAAAGAGGTGTATCAGTATTTACAAGAAAAATCGAAGTAATTGGCGACGTTGACGAAACACAAAGACAAAGATTAGAAACAATTGCTAACAGCTGCCCGATTCATAAAACATTGACTCATTCAATTGAAATCAAAACCACACTAATATAACAATCATGGAAATTCAACAAATAAACGATATAAGAAAAGGCTATTTTGAAGCAGTAGAAGACGGAAAAGAAGCTGGAAAAATGACCTATACGTGGGCAGGCGATTCAAAATTCATCATTGATCATACAGAAGTAAGCCCGGAATTCAACGGAAAAGGTGTTGGAAAAAAGTTAGTGATGGCTTCTGTAGAATATGCCAGAAATAACAATCTGAAAATTATCCCGCTTTGTCCTTTTGCAAAAAGTGTTTTTGATAAAGTTGAGGAAATACGTGATGTACTTTTTTCTTAAAGGTGCTGAGATACTAAGATGCTAAGGTTCTAAGATTTTTTAACCGCAAAGTTCGCAAAGAATTACGCAAAGTTCGCAAAGTTTTTTTAGACAAAGCTTTGCGAACTTTTGCGTTTATATTAAGTTAGCTTGGAACAAAACCTTGCGTTCTTTGCTGTAAAAATCAACAACTGCAAAAAATAAAATTAACCGCAAAGCACGCAAAGAATTAAGCAAAGTTCGCAAAGTTTTTTTTAGACAAAGCTTTGCGAACTTTTGCGTTTCTATTAAGTTATGCTTAGAACAAAACCTTGCGCTCTTTGCGGTAAAAAAACACCTCAACAAAATTCAGTTTTCAAATTTTCGCAGAAAGTCGTATATTTGCGCGTAATTTAATCTTAGAGTATGACAAGGATAATTACGCTTTTCTGTATTTTAATAGCGCAAATCGGCTTTTCTCAATCGGCTGCCAGTTATTTAGAAAAAATCAGAAATAATGAAGCCCTCTTAACCGCTTTCTTTCAACAAATGCCAAAAGGAGGCGATTTACACCATCATTTTTCAGGATCCGTTTATGCAGAACCGCTTTTAGAAAGAGCGATTGCAGAAGACTTTTATCTGAATCTGAAAACTATGGCCGTTTCTAAAACCAAACCCGCAGACGGAAACTGGGAAACTTTCTCCTCTATTCGAAACAAAGGGAAATTAGACTATTACGAACAGCAGATTATGCAGACCTGGTCGGTTAAAGATTATAATGGTTCTGTTCCTTCTGACGATCAGTTTTTTGATTCTTTTATGAAATTTGAACCTACCATTCAGGGGCATTTTGCAGAAGGAATGCTGGAATTAAAAAAACGTGCGATTGCCGAAAATGTCCTTTATATCGAAACACAATTATCTACGATTCCGTGTGATATGAATGTTTCTGATTTAGCTGATTTCAATACAAATCTACGCCAGGCTGCCAGTCAGAAAGACGAAAAAGCGGTTCTGAAACTTTTGGATGAATTGTATAAATCACTTCAGAAAAAAGAGGCTAAAAAGTACGCTGATGATTTCAATACTAATTTCATAGCAAAACTGCACAAAGACCTAAAAATGGATGACGAAAAATTTACCATGCGTTATCAAAACTTTGTACTGCGTTTTATGGAACCGGTAGATTTATTCAAAAACCTGGTGATTGCTTTTATTTCCTCAAGCGAAAGTAAATTGACAGCTGGTGTAAATATCGTTTCTCCGGAGCACGGACAAACTTCTATGAAAGATTACTGGCTTCATATGGTTATGTTTAAATATTGTCATTCTAAGTTTCCAGACGTAAAATATACGCTTCACGCAGGCGAATTGACTTTAGGTTTAGTCCAGCCGGAAGAATTAACATGGCACATCAATGATGCTATTCATGTTGCAGGCGCTAACAGAATTGGACACGGAGTGGATATGGCTTATGAAGCTAATTCGTATGATTTATTGAAATACATGTCTCAAAAAAATATTCCGATTGAAATCAATTTAGCAAGCAATGAATTCATTTTAAAAGTAAAAGAAAACAGGCATCCGTTTACACTTTATAAAGATTTTAATGTACCAATTGTTATCAGTACAGACGATGCCGGAATTTTAAGAAGCAATATGACGGAGCAATATGTTTTATTGGCAAAAAGATATCCTGATGTAAATTATGAAACGATCAAAAAGTACGTTTACAATAGTATTAATTACAGTTTCATTCAGGATGAATCGGTTAAAAAACAATTAATCAAAGATTTAGATAATCGTTTTAAAGCTTTTGAAACGAAATTTTCTAAAAACTAAAACTCTCAAATCTATGCGAAGTTTCACGCAGATTTTAAACAGATTTAAGCTGATTAACGCAGATTTTTTTCTAAAATATTAAAAATAAAATCTGTTGAATCTGCGAGAGTATATTTTTTTTCCGCAGATTTAGCAGATAAAGCTGATAAAAATTAAAAAACTAATCGGTGTGAGATTGCACGCAGATTTTAAACAGATTTAAGCTGATTAGCGCAGATTCTTTATTGTTCAAAATATTATAAAAATAAAATCTGCTGAATCTGCGAGAGTATATTTTTCTCCCACAGATTTGGCAGATAAAGCAGATAAAAATTAAAAAACTAATCTGTTTGGGATTGCACGCAGATATTAAACAGATTTAAGCTGATTAGTGCAGATCCTTTATTGTTCAAAATATTATAAAAATAAAATCTGCTGAATCTGCGAGAGTATAATTTCTCCCGCAGATTTGGCAGATAAAATTAAAAAACTAATCTGTGTGGGATTGCACGCAGATTTTAAACAGATTTAAGCTGATTAGCGCAGATTCTTTTACCAAACTGTTAAAAATAAAATCTGCGTGAAAAAAAAAAATAAAATATGATTCTAGAAGCAGCATTCCTTTTCGTTAAACCAGAATTAGCCAATCAATTTGAAGCTGATTTCACTAAAGCAAGCCAATACATTTCCTCAATTGATGGTTATTTAGGACATCGTTTGGAAAAGTGTCTCGAAGTCGAAAATAAATATCTTTTGTTGGTAGACTGGAATACACTTGAAGATCATACTGTAGGTTTCAGAACTTCTGAAGCATATTTGGAATGGAAAAATATTTTACATCATTATTACGAGCCGTTTCCAATTGTAGAACATTTTGAAACGGTTTTTGAAAATAAAAAATAATAGCTATGCTTTGTCTTAAAAAATTAAACACATAGAAACATAGACATCATTGTTTCTGTTTAAGATTACAAAAAAAGCAAGCTTTAACACATAGCTATGTGTATTACAATAAGTGAAACGCCTTTTACAGAACAAGAGAAACTATGTCTCTATGTGTTTAAATTAAATTCGTGGCAATTAGTGCAATTTGTGGCTAAAAAAACAATCTAATGAACATCAAACTCATCGCCATAGGCAAAACAGATAATAAATCGCTTCAGACTCTGATTGACGATTACACCAAACGTTTGTCATTTTACATCAAATTTGAATTAGAGATTATTCCCGATATTAAAAACGTAAAAAACTTATCCGAAAGTCAGCAAAAGGAAAAAGAAGGCGAATTGATATTATCCAAACTTTCTCCAACCGATCAGTTGATTTTATTGGATGAAAACGGAAAAACATTCTCCAGTGTTGGTTTTTCCGAAGAATTACAAAAGAAAATGAATTCCGGCGTTAAAACTTTGGTTTATGTAATTGGCGGTCCTTACGGCTTTTCTGAAACCGTTTATAAAAAAGCACAGGGAAAAGTTTCGCTTTCGCTAATGACGTTTTCACATCAGATGGTTCGCTTGTTTTTCATCGAACAATTGTACCGCGGATTTACGATTTTACGAAATGAACCTTATCATCATCAGTAGAAAATAGTGTTCAGTTCTAGAAGATGAATTCTTCGTTTGTTAAGTTCATTTCTGGAATAGGAAGTTTTAAAGTTCCTATGAAAATCATGTTTTTTATATAAGCATCGTAATTCATGTTTTTATCAAAACAAAACATATACTTATTCGGTTTATCACTATCCAAACTGTCTAAATAATTCTGCAATTCTTCTCTTTTTACCGGTATACCTTTTACCAAAATCGAATTGTCCTTTTTAAAATAAACCTCAACTCCAAACTTTGGTTTTTCCATTTGATAAAACACTTTCGTGAAGGGCAGAAAAGCTAAATTCTTTCCAATAGAATCCGCATAAGAATAATAGTTTTCAGATTCTTCATTCTGATGCATTTTTTCATTACGCTTTTTATCCTGCATTTTCACTACTTGCGGAATCACTAATTTTAAAGGAAGGCGTTTGTCTATATTCAAAATCCAATTGGTCGAAATGATGGCGCTTTTTCGGTTTAAATCGGCGATTGTGTCTCTTCCTTCTGTTTTAAAAAAGATATAAATTGGCGAATGATCCTGAACATCTTTTACAATTGTAACGTTTGATTTTGGCAATAAAACGTCTTGTTTTTTCCCGCAGGAGAAAAGAAGGAAAACAATAATTAGAGTGAAATATTTCATAGTTTTTAATTCATTTTATATAAAACTGGCGATTATGAATTTAATTTACCAAACAAAGTGACACATTCCACAGCCTCTTTCACATCATGCACACGCAGAATTTTAGCACCTTTCATCAAAGCAATTGTATTTAGAAAAGTGGTTCCGTTTAAGGCTTCCTGCGGCGTAATATCAAGTGTTTTATAAATCATGGACTTTCTTGAAATTCCGGCTAAAACAGGTAATTCTAAAAGATTAAAAAGCTCCATTTTCTGCATTACTTCATAATTTTGGTCAGTCGTTTTAGCAAACCCAAAACCGGGGTCCAAAATCAGATCGTTGATTCCTAAACTTCTTGCTTGCTGCACTTTTTCAGAAAAATAAAAAAGTATTTCTTTTACAATATCGTCATATTGCGTCAGACTCTGCATCGTCTGCGGATTGCCCCGCATGTGCATCATAATGTACGGAACGTTGTACTGGGCAATTACTTCAAACATTCTATCGTCCAATTCGCCGGCTGCAATATCATTTATTATGGCAGCACCGCTTTCTATACTCGCTTTAGCAACTTCAGCTCTAAAAGTATCAATGGATAATAATGCTTCTGGAAAATGCTTTAAAATCAATTCTATAGCAGGAACAATTCGGTCGATTTCTTCTTGTTCTGACACAAATTCAGCACTTGGTTTACTGGAATAGGCGCCAATATCGATAAATGCCGCACCTTCTGAAAGCATTTTACCAACTTGTGAAATAATTTCGTCTTCGTTTTTATATTTTCCTCCGTCAAAGAAAGAATTTGGCGTTACATTCAAAATTCCCATTACTTTCGGAATCGTTAAATCTATAAGCTCACCTTTACAGTTAATAAACATTTGGTTTCAAGTTTTATTTGTTTAAAGTTTCAGGTTGATGCAGATTATGCAAGTTTGCGAACCTGAAACATTTTTTTAGTTTCAAATTTTCAGCGTTAACAATTTGTTTAGAAAAAACTTGAAACAAAGAAAACCTGAAACTTGAAACTCTTAAAAAATTATCCTTATTTTTGAAGAAATTTTAGCAAATATACAGCATATAAATGAAGAATACTTCCCAAGAGTTTGATAATGTTATCGCGGTCTGCCGTACGTTGTTTATCAATAAAATGACAGATTACGGCAGTGCATGGAGAATTTTGAGATTACCATCATTAACCGACCAGATTTTCATAAAAGCACAGCGAATCAGAAGTTTACAGGAAAACGAAGTCCGTAAAGTAGATGAAGATGAAAAAGGAGAATTTATCGGAATCATCAATTATTCTATTATGGCGTTGATTCAGCTGGAATTAGGTGTTGTAGACCAGCCCGATCTTGACGTTGAAAAAGCAACCGAATTATATGATGCTAAAGTAAAACTGACGAAAGATTTAATGGAAGCTAAAAATCACGATTACGGAGAAGCCTGGCGTGATATGCGTGTAAGCTCTTTAACAGATTTAATTTTGCAGAAGTTACTCCGTGTAAAACAAATCGAAGACAACAAAGGAAAAACAATAGTATCAGAAGGAATCGATGCCAACTATCAGGATATGATTAATTATTCTGTTTTTGCGCTGATCTTAAACCCAATAAACAAATAAATTTCAATAAATAATCCCGAAGTTTCGGGGCCAAATCCCAGATTTAGAATTGGATTTTGGAATTTCTGTATTGAAAATTAAAAATTTAATTATTTGCCATGAAAAACATTATTACCCAATTTTCCCGATTATTTGTCGGTGTTTTATTTATCATTTCCGGACTAATAAAACTGAACGATCCTGTTGGTTTTTCTTACAAACTTACAGAGTATTTCAGCGAACCGGTTTTTAATATGCCTTTTTTAGAACCATTGACATTAGGAATGGCTGTTTTTCTGGTTATCCTTGAAGTCGTTTTAGGAGTAATGCTGTTAGTAGGCTACAGAGCCACAATGACCATATGGGCTTTATTGCTTTTAATTGTTTTCTTTACCTTCCTTACCTTCTACTCTGCTTATTTTGATGTAGTCAAAGATTGCGGCTGTTTTGGTGATGCGTTACATTTAACTCCATGGCAGTCTTTCACCAAAGACGTTGTTTTATTGTTCTTTATCCTGATTTTATTCTTTAACCAAAAACTGATCAAACCCTTATTTTCAACACCAAAAACTAATTTTGCAGTTTATGTTAGCGTTGTTTTATGTTCACTTATGGCTGTGTGGGTTTTAAATCATAACCCGATCAAAGATTTCCGTCCGTATAAAGTAGGAACAAACATCGAGAAAGGAATGGAAATTCCGGAAGGAGCGCCAAAGTCAGTTGTAGAAATGATTTTTATTTACAAAGTAAACGGCGTTGACAAAGAATTTACCGAGAAAGATTTAATGAATATCCCTGAAGGTGCCATTTTTGTTGACCGTAAAGACAAAGTGATCACAGAAGGTTATATCCCGCCAATTCATGATTTTACGATGACCAAAGAGGATTCTGATTATAAAGAAGAATTATTAAAAGAACCTAAGTTATTAGTTTTTGTAACGTATGATTTAAGTAAATCAGAACCGGCCGGAATGAAAAAACTGGCTAAAATTACAGCCGATGCCAAAGCAAAAGGATACAAAGTAATTGCCATGACAGCATCGGGCGCTGATGAAATTGCAAAAGCTAAAAAAGAATATGCATTAGATGTAGATTTTTACTTCTGTGATGCAACCACTTTAAAAACTATTGAAAGAGCTAATCCAAGCATTGTAGTAATTCAAAAAGGAACTATAGTTCAAAAATTACATTACAATGATGCTGATGATCTGAAACTGTCAGATGTTGCTTATAGTCTGTAAAAAATACCGGACATACATAAAAAAAACGTCAATATTCTGTATATTGGCGTTTTTTTTTTATCCTTTTCTAACTACAGTAAAAACTTCCTTAATTTAAATAATAATCAAAAAAAGAAACCTTTTTTATGCTGTACACCCAAAGATTATTTGTCACTTTTTTTATTACCATCCTTACTGTTTTTACATCCTTTGGCCAGGAGAAACCATCAAAAGAAAACCAAAGGTATATTTTCTTTCTGCACAATAAATTTATTGAAGAAAATGATTTAAACACTCCACATCCGGAATACGGAAAAGCGGAATACAGTGAAATCTTAGCAGCATTTAGAAAAGATCATTTTACCGTTTTCAGCGAAATCAGAAAGAAAAACACCAATGCTGCTGAATATGCCCAAAAGATCGTAAATCAAATAAAAGATTTACTAAAAAAAGGCATCTCTCCCAACAAAATAACCGTTATAGGAACTTCAAAAGGCGGTTACATTGCTCAATATGTTTCAACTTATCTGGCGAATCCAAACGTGAATTTTGTTTTTATTGGATGTTTTAGAGCTATTGATATTGAAGAAATTCCGGACATTAACTTCTGCGGCAATATTTTAACTATTTATGAAAAATCAGATATTTTTGGTGTTTCAGCTGTTAAACGAAAAGAAACCTCAAAACTACCGGTACACCATTTTAAGGAAATTGAACTCAACACCAATTTAAAACACGGCTTTTTGTTTAAGGCTTTAGACGAATGGATTGTTCCCTCTAAAAAATGGGCAGAGGAAAATTATGAGTTAAACTAGTCGCTGTTTAATAAAGAATTATACATCAGGAATCTTACGATTTTAAAAATAAAGAGGCTTTACTTTAAGCCTCTTTATTTACAATCCGGCTTCTTCAAAATTCAAAAATCCGACGTTTTTTTCCTTAATTTTTTATTATCAGACAAAAAAAAATCCTTTATTTTTTATTCTGTAAAAATACGGTCTGAACAAATACTGAATTTTAGTGCCAACTATTACGATTTCAGTCAGCTTTTTTCAACCAAAAATAACTCTTTTGTTACAAAATAAACGACTCTTCAAATTTTGTTAATCTACATTTCGCTTTCAAATTGTTTGATTAACTTTGTTCGCATTCATTTTAAAAATGACTGCAGAATATAATCTGAAAAGAGGAAGCTTTAATTTCCGCTTACCATAATTTTGATACCTCTATGAAACAAATTGCTTTAGTTGTAATAGCATTTATTACTTTTTCATGTTCGCAAGCTCAAAAAACAGCTTTTTCTAAAGAAGCTTTATCTGAAAAATTATTAGGAACTGATGACAGTCAGACCGCTTTTAAAAACATCTTAAAAAAATACAAAGGAAAAACAGTAGTAATTGAAGTATGGGCTTCATGGTGCGGCGACTGTGTAAAAGCAATGCCAAAAGTAAAAGAACTTCAGGCAAATAATCCTGACGTTTCTTACTTGTTTATTTCTGCTGACAAAACTGCTGACAAGTGGAAAGCCGGTATCGAAAAACATGAATTAAAAGGGGATCACTATATGATGAACGATGGTATGAAAGGTCTTTTTGGAAAAGCAATCGACCTGGACTGGATTCCGAGATATATTATTGTTGATAAAACCGGAAAAATTGTTTTATATCGTGCCATAGAAACTGATTTTGATAAAATCAATGAAACCTTACAAGGATTGAAATAATTTTCAATAGCAATAACAATGTCACAACTCAGTTTTGACATTACTTCATTCAAACAAAAAAATTACAAAGAATAACAAAAACTACCAAAATGAGAAAAACGATTGTTGCAGGAAACTGGAAAATGCATAAAAATGCAGCGCAGACTGAAGAATTATTAAACGAATTAATTGCTAAAATTCCAGCAAAAACAAATGCACAAGTTATTGTTGCGCCAACATTTGTAAACTTACAGGCGGCTGCTTCAAAATTAAAAAATACCACTATCAGTGTTTCTGCTCAAAACGTTCACCAGGCTGAAGGCGGTGCCTTTACAGGTGAAATTTCGGCTGACATGTTAACAAGCATTGGTGTTAATACCGTAATTCTGGGCCACTCTGAACGCAGAGCTATTTTTCACGAATCAGATGCTTTAATCGCAAGCAAAGTAGATACGGCTTTAAAACACGATATGACTGTCATTTTCTGCTTTGGAGAAGAATTAAAAGACCGTCAGTCCGGAAATCATTTTAACATAGTGGAAAACCAGTTACGCGACGGAGTATTCCATATTGCAAAAGAATCCTGGTCTAAAGTTGTTTTAGCTTATGAGCCGGTTTGGGCTATTGGAACCGGAGAAACCGCTTCGCCGGAACAGGCACAGGAAATGCACGAATTCATCAGAGAAACGATCCGTAAAGCTTTTGGAGCTGAAATAGCTGATGAAGTTTCTATTTTATACGGAGGTTCTGTAAAACCTGAAAACGCAAAAGAAATCTTCTCTAAACCAGACGTAGACGGTGGTTTAATTGGAGGTGCTGCTTTAAAAGCAGATGATTTCTTAGCTATTGTTACGGCTATCTAAATCTATTTTTTTCAGCCACAGATTAAAAGGATTCACACAGATTTCTTAAAAAAAAATCCTTTTAATCTTTTTAATCTGTGACTGAACGATATAAAGCGATGTATTAAACATCGCTTTTTTTATGCTTTAAATTATTCTTAAATTATCAATGTTCTTATAGATTTTCAAAGAACTTTTACTTTGTATTCTTACCTTTGCAAAAATTTTTATTTATGTCAAACATCTATTTAGGATATCATTTTACAATTGAACCAAAAGAACTGGGTTCGGAAATTTTAGTGGCCGAACTGGGCGAAAAAGCGTTTGAGAGTTTTACTGAAACAGAAAACGGAATTTCGGCTTTTGTGAAGAAAGATTTATGGGACGAGCATATTCTGGATGATATTTATATTTTACAATCGGAGGAGTTTAAAATTGAATATACCATTGAGGAAATCGACCAGGTAAACTGGAACGAAGAATGGGAAAAAAACTTTGAGCCTATTGATGTAGACGGAAAGTGCCATGTTCGTGCTCCTTTTCATGAAAAAACGGATGCCGAATTTGATATTGTAATTGAACCCAAAATGAGTTTTGGAACGGGGCATCACGAAACAACTCACATGATGATCCAGCATTTACTGGAAATGGACGTAAAAGGACTTAAAACCCTGGATATGGGATGCGGAACTGCTATTCTGGCTATATTAGCTGAAATGAAAGGGGCAGAACCAATTGACGCCATTGATATTGACAACTGGTGTTATTTAAATTCGATTGAAAATGCTGAACGCAATAATTGTAAACATATTTCCGTTTATGAGGGCGATGCTGCTTTACTGGCCGGAAAGAAATACGATTTGATTATTGCCAACATTAACAGAAACATTCTTTTGAACGATATGCAGGCTTATGTTGACAGTTTAAACCCTAAAGGGATTATATTGTTCAGCGGATTTTATGAAGAAGATATTCCGTTTATCGATGCTTCCTGCACTGAAAAAGGGCTAACGTATGTTAAAAAGATACAAAGAAACAACTGGGTTTCATTAAAATACGTAAATTAGTTAGTTAGTAATTACAACAGTACAAAAATTAAAAAAGATGAGTACTAAAGAAAAAGTAAGAGAAAGAGTCCGCGAAAAAGAGGCGATCGTATTCAATAACGAGATCATTGTGTACAACGACGACGTAAACACTTTTGACCACGTAATTGATACGCTGATGCGAGTATGTGACCACACATCTGAACAAGCAGAACAATGTTCCTTAATTGTACATTACAACGGAAAATGCACTGTAAAAACAGGGCCTATCGAAAAATTAAAACCTCAATGTACGCAACTTCTGGAAGCTGGTCTTAGCGCCGAAATTGTTTAATTGACCCATAATTTAAAAAACATTCTAATTTATTTTATATTTGAAATAAATTAGAATGTTTTTTTATGGAAGAATATGGAAAAATATTGATTATTGCAATGCCTGTTTTTTTAGTTCTGATTGTAATTGAAAAACTATACGGCATATACAAAAAAAATGATACTGCTCCTCTAATTGATAGTGTTTCCAGTATTAGTTCCGGCATTACCAACTCTGTTAAAGATGTCCTTGGACTTAGTGTTACTTTCCTCTCCTATGAATGGATGGTTTCTAAAATTGCCCTTTTTCAACAGGAAGCCGGAATCCTTTCCTACATTATTGCCTTTATTGTCATTGACTTTTACGGATACTGGAGTCACAGGCTGGCACACCAAATCAATTTTTTCTGGAACAAACACGCTATTCACCATAGCAGTGAAGAATTTAATCTCGCCTGTGCGCTTCGTCAGCCTGTTGCCAGTTTAGTCAACTTATTTACTTTTCTTCTTATCCCTGCCGCCTTACTTGGTGTTCCTGCTTCTGTTATTGCCATTACCCTCCCGCTCCATTTATTTTTACAGTTTTGGTACCACACCAAACACATTAAAAAAATGGGTTTTATAGAAAATATCTTAGTTACTCCTTCCCATCATCGCGTCCACCATGCTATCAATCCGGAATATTTAGATAAAAACCACTCCCAGATTTTTATTTTCTGGGACAAACTTTTTGGTACTTTTCAGGAAGAACTGGATCATGTTCCTCCTGTTTTTGGAATCACCAGACCAGCACAAACCTGGAATCCCATAAAAATTAACTTTCAGCATTTAAGCCTTTTAATTAAAGATGCCTGGCGTGCTGAAAACTGGAAAGACAAGCTCACCATTTGGTTTAAACCTACCGGATGGAGACCGGAAAATTTTGAAGAAAAATATCCCGTTAACAAGATCGAAAATGTATATGATTTTGAAAAATACGGTACTCAAAATTCTCAGAAACTTATTTACTGGTCGGTTACCCAAATTCTTATTACCCTTTTGTTTGTAAGTTATCTTTTTGATAATATTGCTAAAATTGGCCTGCCTGCTATTTTTGTCTACGGCTTTTTTATTTTCATAACCATTTACAGCAATTCTGAGCTGATGGACAAGAACCCGACTGCCATTTTCTGGGAAGGATTCCGTTTAATGGCTGCAGCAGCAATTATAACATTATATGGTGACTGGTTTGGCTTAAACACTGTTTTTTCATTTAGCAATTATATCATTCTAGGCTATTTAAGCGTTTCTTTTTTAATTACGGTCTACTTTGTAACCATTGACTTCAAAACCTATCAAAACCAAACCATATAATGAAAAATACTCTGTTCTTAAAGATTTATCTGGCGTTCTGCCTTATTTATCTGCTGCTTTTGTATTTAGGATACGAAAGCCTCGACTGTTTTTTAAAACCTGTTTTAATTCCCCTTTTAATCTTGGGAGTTTATTTTTCGGGTACTTTCTCAACAAAAAATCTTCTTTTAACTGCGCTTGTGTTTTCCTGGATCGGAGATGTAGTTTTACTTTTTGCTGATATATCCGAAATCTATTTTATTCTGGGACTGGTTTCTTTTTTGATTTCACACCTCCTTTATTGTATCCTCTTCAACCGACAGATTAAAGGAAAAATGAAAAGAAATGCCATTGTATTTTTAGTCGGGAGTATCGGTATTGCTCTTTATTTAACGGGAATGCTTTTTGTTTTATTTCCTGTTCTGGGTGATTTAAAAATTCCGGTAACGGTTTATGCCAGTGTAATTTCGGTCATGCTTTTATTTGCTTATAACGGGCTGCTGATATGGAAAAAACCAGCGAATCAATATGTTTTTTCGGGGGCTCTTTTTTTTGTGATTTCCGATAGTGTTCTGGCTCTTAACAAGTTTCATACAAAAATTGAAAAAAGCGCACTGATTATTATGCTTACCTACCTTGTGGCACAATATCTGATTGTAATTGGTATTTTAAAACTGAACTCAAAAAAAGAAGTCAAATGATGCGCTGATGCTGCAGCTAAACAAATTACTACAGAATTATTTTCGATTCTTTTCTTTTTGATTTCAAAATTGGTACTAAAAACCTTTTACATTTGTATGACCAAAACAAACCTCAACCATGAAAAAAACAGTTCTTTTCATTATTCTCTTACTAGCCGTAACTTCTTGTATAAGCACTAAATCAACTTTAAAAAATGTCGATAATAATGCTCCTGATTTAGTATTGGGCAAAAACAATACATTTGTAATTTCTTTATTCAGTAAAGACAAAAAGTACGGTTACGACCCTGATTATCCTGTTAATATATTTTTTAGAAATACCCGTGACGAAGCGGCAAACGAAGTTCGTTTTCTGAATGCTCTGGCCGGACCAAACGGAGAAAAAATTACTTATAAACGTCTGGAAACCTGCTGCCCTTTTCCCACCAAAAGAAGCGATATGGGAGCCGGATTTTTAAATGTATATGAATTGACCTGGGAAGGACAAAAAAAACCCGTAACACTGTATTTAAATATTTACGAAAAAGGAATTTTAATGGTTCCGATGGGACTAACCCTCAAAAAGGATTAATATGTTTCAAAAAATATTTATTGGCTTTCTGACACTGTTACTTTTCTGTTCAGGACTTTTTATCTGGGGTTTGTATTTAATGGAAATTGAAGATCATTACGGAGATTTACAGGAGATTTATTTTGAATCTCAAGATGGAGATTTGATCCTGAATAAACAAACCCGAAAATTTGGTATAATTTCTAAAGACTGGAGAAGAGCCAATGTCATCACCAAACAAAATGACACTTTAGACTTGTATGATTTGGTTCGTCAGAATCAATATGAAGTTCTTAGAAGTCAAAAGGATTTTAACCTGAAGGACCTGAGCTTTGAAAAAATTATGGAATTAAAAAGCCAAAAGTCGGTCAAATCCATTATTACCAATTAAAAACAGGCCGTCTCAGGGAATCTGATAACAAAATGACATGATTAAAACCCAATCTGTTTTTATAGTAGTACTGCTTTTATGCTTATTTATTTTCCCTTATCAAATTGTTATTCTGTACCTCAATTCTGACACGGTGTTATCAACGATACCAGGCTGGAGCACTACTATTATTCCGGGGCAGGTTTTTCTTAATTCCGTTAAGTTTCTTACTCTTCTCGGCACTACAATTTGCTCATGGAAACTCTTCAGAATTAAGGATCAGATCATTTTAAAGTCTTTTCTGTTTTATCTTTTACTCACAATTCCTGCACTTATTGCAGGTAGAATTAGTCTTTATGAATTCATTCCGGTTGTCTCTTTAACTTCCGAAAACATCATCAATCGCATTCGGATAATCATTTTTATAAATATCTGTTTCAACATTTTGTTCTTTGTTGGGCAGATCTATTTTTGGAAGCTTTATATTCAATCCAAAAGATCTTTTGATATAAACGATTTAACTTAAATTTTCTTAATTCGATTAAAGACCTCCATTTATTAATAAAAGTGACCAGTATAACAAAAACATGATAAATATCATTTACTACTTTCTTTTGATGTCCTAATATTGCTGCCCACTAGTCAACTATGATTTTAGATCAATTTTCGTAATTCCACTAAAGCCCAGCCCTGATAGAAGCGGAAATCATTTTTTGAGAAAACCTATTTTTTCTGGTCCTTGCAGAGCGGCCAAAGGAAGCTCCTGCAAGGACCAAGAAAAAAAGGATTTGGAGAAAAATATTGAAGCGGATAGCAGGAATAGCTTCATAAAAATTTCTTAAATCTTCATCTCAAACTCATAAATCATGACTACCTTTGCAGTGCAAAAAAATAATTTTATGAACTTACAACATATTCCACAAATTAAGCATACTGACAGCGGAAATTTCTTTTTATTAGCGGGACCCTGCGCTATTGAAGGAGAAGAAATGGCGCTGAGAATTGCTGAAAAATTAGTTGGTATTACCGACAATCTTCAGATCCCTTATGTATTTAAAGGATCTTTTAAAAAAGCAAACCGTTCCCGAATTGACAGTTTCTCCGGAATTGGTGATGAAAAAGCTTTAAAAATTTTAAGAAAAGTATCTGAAACTTTTCATATTCCAACTGTTACCGATATTCATACTAATGAGGATGCTGAAAAAGCGGCTCAATATGTAGACGTTTTGCAGATTCCTGCTTTCTTAGTTCGCCAGACAGATCTTGTTGTAGCTGCCGCTAATACCGGAAAAACAGTAAACCTGAAAAAAGGGCAGTTTATTAGCCCTGAAAGTATGAAACATGCTGTACAAAAAGTACTGGACTGTAATAACGAAAATGTTATGGTTACGGATCGCGGTACTATGTTTGGTTACCAGGATATGATTGTTGACTTTAGAGGGATTCCTACTATGCAGCAATATGCTTCAACGGTTTTAGACGTAACACACTCTTTACAACAGCCCAACCAGACAGCCGGAGTTACAGGCGGAAGACCGGACATGATTGAAACCGTTGCCAAAGCAGGTATTGCTGTAGGTGTTGACGGTATTTTTATTGAAACACATTTTGATCCTGCTAATGCCAAAAGTGATGGTGCTAACATGTTACACTTAGACTATTTTGAAGGTCTAATGAACAAGTTAGTTGCTATTAGAAAAACAATTAACGCATTTTAATTTTATAATACTTAAGTTCTTTGAAAACAAAAATTTTATTTTTCTTACTGATCTGTGTTTCTTTAAACACATTTGCTCAGGAAGAAATACCTGTACAAAAGTATGCCGCTCACAACAAAGGAAAATTCTTTGTAATGTGGGGTGGTAACAGAGAAAGTTACTCAAAATCTGATGTAAATTTCAGAGGTAAAGGTTACAACTTTACGGTTGAAGATATGAGAGCTCATGACAAACCAAAAGGCTGGCATGTAGATTATATCAATCCGGCCAATATGACCATTCCTCAGACTAATTTGAGATTGGGTTATTTTTTTAGTGATCATTACAGCGTTACAATTGGTGTTGACCATATGAAATACGTAATGTCACAGAATCAAATTGCAAAGGTTACCGGAAAAATCGACCTGCCTGAGAATGATCCGGGCTCTATTTACAATGGAGATTACAATAACACTCCTGTAGATATGTCTTTAAATGGAGCTATAGAGGGTGGTTATGACAAAGGTGTAACGAATCCAAATGGTCCTGCTTTTTTAATGTATGAACATACAGATGGTCTGAATTACATTAATACTGAAGTTTCCAGATTTGATGATGTTTCCAAATGGTTTGGTTTGCCTAATATCGATAAAGTACAGATTAACTTAACCGAAGGATTGGGCGCTGGTCTGTTGTATCCAAAAACCAATACGACTCTTTTAGGAAAGGAACGTCATGATGATTTTCATATTTCGGGTTACGGTGTTTCTGCAAAAGCAGGTCTTAACATTACTTTTTTCAAACACTTCTATCTTCAGGGAGAGTTAAAAGGTGGTTACATCAACATGCAGGATATTAAAACAACTGTAAGCAACGACGATAAAGCTTCTCAGCATTTTTATTTCTTTCAGAGAATTATTGCTGTAGGCGGGATCTTTAGAATCTAATACAAGCTCAGAAAATAAGAGTAAAAATAGTTATCATTAATTTGGTAACTATTTTTTTTATCATTTACTTTGCGTCTCAAAGTACTTTAATACTCATTTTATGAAAGGTAAAAAGTTTCTATTTCCGTTAATCACATTCCTCATCAGTTTTGGATGTGCGCTGTTTATTAGTCTGAAGGTTTTTCCTAACAATCCGTTTACCGGAAATAAAGAGGAAAAAGCTATTTTGAGCAAGTATAAAGATGGCGATATTATTTTTCAGACTTCTCAGTCACCTCAATGTGAAGCGGTACGTATTGCCACAAGTTCTAAGTTTTCGCATTGCGGAATCATTTACGATATTAATGGAAAATGGTTTGTTTTTGAGGCGGTTCAGCCCGTAAAACTGACTCCGCTTGAAGATTGGATCAAACATGGAAAAGACAGCAGATATGTGGTTAAAAGACTTAAAAATGATACAGTTCTAAAACCGGAAGTTTTGCAGAAAATGAAAGAATACAGTCAGCAGTTTGATGGTAAAGAATATGATGCTTATTTTGAATGGACAGACGATAGAATTTACTGCTCTGAATTGGTTTGGAAAATCTATAAAAACGCTGCCGGTATTGAAATATCAAAACTTAGAGAAATGAAAGAGTTTAATTTAGAAGATCCAAGGGTTCAAAAAATACTGAAAGAGCGTTATGGAAATGATATTCCGTTAGAAGAAAAAGTCGTTGCTCCTTCTGATCTTGCCGATTCTGATTTATTAAAAACTGTTATAGACACTTACTAAATCACAAAAAGCTGGCGGTATTATTTCCGGCTTTTTTATTTATTAACTTACTTTGAATTTCAAAGAACTTTTTAAAATATAATTTATGAGAAATTATTTGATTGAGAAACTTTATGAATTTTCTAAAAAACCCTATCAGAAATATTTCAGAAAAAATGAACCCTGGAAAATTGAAAAAGCACAATTACTTGATTTCCCGGAAAACAGTTTAGGTTATGGTTTAGGAAATTTTCTATATAAAAATCATTTCGATATTCAGGAAAAACTGGAAGATCACGATATTATTCATGTGCTTACCAATACAGGAGTTTCTGTTTATGAAGAAATCGGAATGCAGTATTATCTGTTTGGAAACGGAAAGAGAAGTTTGTATTTGTATATGGTTATTTTAACGGGAACTCTCTTTTATCTCAAACAATTTTCTTATTTCATACAGCAGTATAAAAGAGGCCGACAAGCGTTTCCGTTTTATTATCTGGACTTTTCTAAAATGCTTTCAATTTCCATTCATTCTATTCAGACAACTTTTAAAATACAACCTTATGAAAACACTATATAATGAACCTTTTGAAGAAAAACAATCCATTGAACTGGCCGTTGGTTCTTTTATTATTACGACAGTCCTCTTCATTTTATACATCATCTCGAATGAAAGTCCTAACGTACTCGTTATTGCATGGCCGTTTGCTTTATCTGCAATACTTGTAAACCTCATCATGTTTGTTCATTTGAGCGATAGATTCATTCATTTACCAAAACAGCGAAAAGAAATTGGAATCAAGATTTTATTATTGCTTTCTAATATTCCAATTACGTTTTTGTATTATTTAATTGTGATGAAGCTTTAAGGACAAATGATGAATTGGTCATTTAATTATCTTAAAATATATGTCGTCCCTCTGGGGCTTTATTAAAACGTGATTATTAAATCCTATAAATATTTCATCCCTCCGGGATTCTTATTTGAAAATAAAAAGACAGTCACAGACAATTTTATAAAGGCATTTTGCTTCAGAGAAGCATAATATTTATAGAATGAGAAATACACAAAATCAAAAAGCTCCAGCGGAGCGACATAATTGTTTTTTGCTTATTTATTTTATTCCTCTAAGATTATTTCTATAAAAAAAATAGGCTGTCACAAAATGACAGCCTATTTTCTATATCGATTTTAAAAATCTTAGTTTGCTTTTGGCAATTCGATTCCGTTTTGGTCAATTAAATACATCAAAGAAGTCATGGTTGCAGCGCCCAATTCTAATTCTCTTTTGTTAATTGCATCAAATTTATCATTTGCTGCGTGGTGGTAATCAAAGTAACGTTGTGAATCCGGTTTTAAACCTGCTTTCACAATTGCCTTAGAAGTTAAATGACTAATATCTGAACCTGCATGGCCAATGGTAAAACTGTGTACTAAATAAGGCTCAAAAAAGTCTTTAAATCCTTGTATTTTTTTCAGATTGGCATCATCTGCTTCAATTGAAAATCCTCTTGGAGAAAATCCTCCCGAATCACTTTCTAAAGCAAAAATATGGTTCTCGTTCTTTTGTTTGGAAACTTCTTCGTATTTAGCACCTCCGCGTCCTCCGTTTTCTTCATTCATAAACAATACAACACGAATTGTATTTTTAGGTTTGTAGTTTAAGTTTTTCAAAATACGGATGGCTTCCATACTCTGCACTACTCCTGCGCCGTCGTCATGAGAACCATCAGCCAAGTCCCAGGAATCTAAGTGACCGCCTACTACCATAATATTTTCCGGTGTTACCGTTCCGGTAAGTTCACCAACTACGTTGTATGACAAAGCATCCGGCAGCGTTTCACAGGATTGTTTAAAATAGAATTTTAAAGCTGGATTTCTTCTCAACGATTTACTTAACAATTCTGCACCATTTGTACTGATTGCTGCTGTTGGGATATATTGTTCTTTTGGTAAATCACCATAACTCTGATTTCCTGTATGCGGGAAATCGTCTAAGCGAAGGTTCATAGAACGTACAATAGTTCCAACTGCTCCTAACTTTGCGGCTTCTTTTGCACCGGCATATCTTTGGTCAACACAGGCACCGTAAGAAGTAAAGGTTTCAATATTTTCAGGATCCATTGGTCGGTTATAAAACACAATTTTTCCTTTTACTTTATCCGCTCCAAGTTCATTAAGTTCTTTTATTCCCTTAACTTCGATTACTTCAGCCGTAAGGCCTGTTTTTGGAGTGGCAACAGAAGCTCCTAAAGCGCAGATCGGCACTGTTGTTTTTACTTTTCCGTCTAAAATATAAGCAGTTTCTTTTTCGCCGCGAACCCAGTGAGGTACCATTACTTCCTGCAAATACACTTTGTCAAGACCTATATTTTCTAATTGTCTTTTCGTATACTCTACTGCTTCTGCAGCACCTTTTGAACCGGATAAACGAGGTCCGATATCATTGGACAAGTATTCTAACCATGAATAACACTTTGCTTCGGTCAGGGCCTTTTTATAGAATAATTTAATGTTTTTTTCATCATTTGTCTGAGCAAAAGATGCGGTCAATCCGTTTATAACTAGGGCAGTTAAAAGAATCGTCTTTTTCATAATTTTAATACCTTTTTGGGTTATGCTTTTTTGGGCTTATCTCACAAAGAAACAAAAAATCTGTAGAAATGTCAGGTTTTTTCCTCAGCCTTTTTATGAAAAAAGCCCTAATTACAAATTCTTCAATTTGCAGTCAGGGCTTTTGTAAATTCAGTAATTAAAAATTACTTTACTTCGATAATCTTATTTTTTAAACCGATTCCGTTTTCGTTAAAGGCTTCAATTGTAAAATAATACTTTGTTCCTTTATCGAGACCTCTGAAATCATATGTATTTTCTCCGTAAACCATAATACTGTTATAAAGTTTATCAGGAGCAATTCCGTAATAAATAGTATATCCTGCGGCATCACTTTGTTTTTTCCATGAAATCATAGCATTTCGGGAATCCGCTTTGTTCCGGTCTACTTTAAAAGAAGAAACCGCTTTTGGTTTTTCGGCCAGTCCGTTTCCAAAAACCCTGAAATCTGAAATCGCAAATAATCCGGATGCATTGTGGATATTTTCCATTTTGATATAACGGGCTTTAAACGGTTTTGCAAGCTCAACATAGTCATGCGGAGCGTCTTTATCGTTTTTAGATTTATCTACAACCAGCGTCCAGTTTTGGGCATCATCTGACATATAAATTTTGTACTGATAATAAATATCCATGGCTTTATTGTACTGTGTGGCTTTATGATCGGCATAATTAATCTGTAAGGCCTTTATTTCCATCGGTCTTCCTAAATCCATCTGAAGCCATTCTCCCGGATTACTGGTTTTAGCCGACCAGTAAGTCTGAATGTTTTCATCGGTTAAATTTTCAGGTCCGTAACAGAATTTCTCGTATACTTTTTTTCCGCCATTGTCCATTCGGTGTGTTTCCACTTCCATACAGTCTTCAGACGAAGAAACCGTAACAGGTTTTTTGTACGAAAGCAGCATCCAGCCTGCAGAAGCTCCTTTAGTCTGGTCACGCTGGCCTGTTGGCAGTACAATTGGAAAATCGCCGTAAGACGTAATCGAATACATCACATCATCTTTATCAAATCCCGCAGGAAACATATCAATACGGCGTTCAAAACGGTCTTTAATAGAGATTTTACAGGTTCCGGTGTTCCAGTAATTGCCATAATTATCGGCAAAAGTATTTCCGTGTCCGGCTCCAATTACAAACCCTCCCGGTTTATAGGACATTGGATTGTGCTTTTGATAAATAAACGGCCCTAATGGATTATCTCCCACATGAACACCATTGGCATATCCTTTAAATTCAGTTGCCGGTGCACCGTACTGCATATAGTATTTTCCGTTGTGTTTGGTCATCCAGGCGCCTTCAATAAAGTTTCCCCAGGGCGCAGGCTCCATATCATTATTAGGCCCAAACCGTTCCCAGCCATGAGCTGAAGGTTCAAGAATGGCAACTTCTTTGATCTGTCCGTAAGTTTTTTGAATATCTTCAACTTCTGTTGCTTTGTATAAAGCAGCATAATCCGCCTGATTTCCTTTTGGAAGCCAGGTATTATAATCCACCTCAACACCTACCAAAGGCAGTTTTCCGCTGGAACCGTAATACATGTATACCTTTTTATCATCGTCCTGAAAAATAGCCGGATCCCAGGTTGGCAGCATGGCTTTGTCTACATGGCGTGTCCATCTTCCTGATTTTGGATCGGCAGTTTTCCAGATCGGGTGGTCTCTTTTCCAGGTTGAACCTACGTAAAACAAAGTGTCGTTTACTACCCATGCCGCAGGCGCACACTGATCATCGTCGCCCGGCTGCCTTTGAAAACTTCCGTATACAAAATTCCAGTCTGACATATCTTTACTCCAAAAAAATCCGGCCTGATTGGTCGCAAATAAATAGTACTCGCCTTTGTAAGTAATGATTACCGGATCGGCACTGGAACGGCGCGATTCCGGAATTCCGTTATGATTGTGGGTCGTATAATTGTAGCCAATATTGATTGGGTTACAATAGGTCGTGGCCGGTCTGGCAGGATCAAACCATTCTGTTTTACCTGAATTGGCTTTGTTTTGTGCCTCAATGCTGCTGCAGAGTGCAGTGCATAGAATAACCGGCAGCATGAGCTGTTTATATAATTTTTTCATGATAAAAGAGTATTAGATAAAGTCGAAAAAGGTTATTTTTTAATTTGTACTCTTTCGCTTAAAAGTTCGGGTTCGTTTGTAGTGATATAATTGAATTTATGTTCTATAATCCAGTCCATATCTGAAGCTTCGTTTACTGTCCAGGCATTCAAAATAACCTTGTTTTCCTTTGCTTCTTTAATCCATTCCGGGTGTTTTTTAAAAACGGAATAATGATAATCAACTCCGTTGATCTGATCGTTTTTTACTTCCTTCGGCGATTTATTGCCTTCCAGATACTGCAGAGAAGTTTTAGAATCTATTGTTCTGATTTGTTTTAAAATCTCATAATCAAAACTGATATAACAGGTATTTTTATCGGCTTTCAGTTTCTTAATCATCTCGACAGCCATTACAGCGGTCTTTTTCCCTCGGTCCTTACTGATTTCCGAAGGTTTGATTTCGCAGACCAAAAGCGTTTGTTTGTTTTTTTTTTTGCCTTCTGTAATATATTCGTGTAAAGTAGGCAGTTTCTCTCCGTTTGAAAGTTTGAATTTTATTAAATCAGCATAAGCAGTTTCTTCAATAAGCAGCTTGTTATAATGTGCATCGTGATTAATGATAAGCGAATCATCGGCAGTTCTCCAAACGTCAAATTCAGAACCAGGCAATTTTAAATCAATAGCATGTCTTAATGATGCGATAGAATTTTCGGGCAGATTATTCTTTTCCCACGCACCTCTGTGGGCTACAATTGCATTTTGTTTTGTACAGCAGGAAGAGAAAAGAATAACAGCCGGCAAAAAGCTGATAAGGCGGTATATTTTAGAAATATTCATAATAAACGTAATTACAAAGAGGCTTCTTAGTTTAAAAAAAAGCCCTCCATACGAAGGGCTTTTAACTAATCAATAAACCAACTATTTAGTTAACTCAAAACTAACTTTCTTGTCGGCAGCTGAATTTCCTCCAACGAAAATATCAAACTGTCCAGGCTCTGCTGCAAATTGTAAATCAGAGTTATAAAATTTTAAATCTTCAACCGTAATGTCAAAAGTTACGGTTTGTTTTTCACCTTTTTTAAGTGTTATTTTCTGAAAACCTTTTAATTCTCTAACTGGTCTTGTTACTGAACCAACTACATCTCTAATGTATAACTGAACTGTTTCTTTTCCGTCAAAATCTCCGGTATTGGCTACATCAACTGTTACTTTCAATTTTCCGCTGAAGTTCATTTTATCAGCAGAAATTTTCAAATTTGAATAATCAAAAGCGGTATAACTTAAACCGAATCCAAATGGGAATAAAGGTTCATTTCTTTCATCAATATAATTTGATCTGAATTTTTCGAATTTACCTTCGGTATTAGAAAGCGGTCTTCCTGTATTTTTATGTGCGTAGTAAATTGGTAACTGTCCAACACTTCTTGGGAAAGTTGATGTTAATTTTCCTGAAGGGTTTACATCTCCAAATAAAACATCTGCAATGGCATATCCTGCTTCTGTTCCGGCAAACCAGGCATTTAAAATGGCCGGAACTGTTTTTTCTTCTTCTGTAATTACTAACGGACGACCGTCAAATAATACTACAACAACCGGTTTTCCTGTTTTTAACAATGCATTTAAAAGATCTTTTTGTGCCTGAGGAATTTCTAAGTTGGTACGACTGCTGGATTCACCGCTCATTTCAGCTGATTCTCCAAGAGCTGCTACAATTACATCTGACTGCTGGGCCACTTTTAATGCTTCTGCCAGTAATTCTTCTTTTGAACGTGAATCACGGTGTAATGTTTTTCCAAACATGGTAGCATTGGTTTCAAAAGTTTCATCGTAATCTAAATTACTTCCTTTAGCATACAATACTTTTGTTGAAGCTCCTGCTACTTCTTTGATTCCGGCTAATAAAGACACGGCATTTTCCATTTTAGTAGCTACACTCCAGGTTCCCGGCATGTTTTCTTTGGCATCAGCTAATGGCCCGATAAGCGCAATAGTTCCTGATTTTTTAAGAGGTAAAAGCTGGTTTTGGTTTTTTAACAATACTAAAGACTGTGCAGCAATCTGACGAGCTTCTTTTCGGCTGTCTGCTGTAAAAATTTCTGTTTTTGCTCTTTTTTCATCGCAGTATTTGTAAGGGTCCTGGAATAAGCCTAAATCGTATTTGGCTTCCAGAATAAGTCTTACGGCATTGTCAATCGTTTCGATTGTAACTCTTTTCTCTTCTAAAGATTTTTTCAAAGTGCCTAAGAAACCTTCTCCAACCATATCCATTTCAACCCCGGCATTTAAAGCTAAAGCCGAAACGTCCTGAAGATTCCCCATTCCGTGTTCGATCATTTCAGGAATTCCGGTATAATCTGTCACTACAAATCCTTTGAAACCCCATTGTTTTCTTAATACATCGGTCATTAACCATTTACTTCCGGTTGCCGGGATTCCGTCAACTTCATTAAAAGATGCCATTACAGAACCTACTCCGGCATCAACTGCCGCTTTGTAAGGAGGGAAATAATCATTAAACATTCTGATATGACTCATGTCTACTGTGTTGTAATCACGGCCTGCTTCAGGAGCACCGTATAATGCAAAATGTTTTACACAGGCTAAAATGGAGTTGTTTTTTGAAAGGTCGTGCTGCTGGTACCCGTTAACCATTGCTTTTGCAATCTGGCTTCCCAAATACGGATCTTCTCCTGAACCTTCAGAAACTCTTCCCCAGCGAGGATCACGGGAAACGTCAACCATTGGCGAAAAAGTCCAGTTGATTCCGTCTGCACTGGCTTCTTTTGCTGCAATTTGTGCACTTCTTTCAATTAAAGCCATGTCCCATGTACAGGATAATCCTAACGGAATTGGAAAGGTTGTTTCGTAACCGTGGATAACGTCCATACCAAAGAGCAGCGGAATTTTTAAACGGCTCTTTTCAACGGCAATTTTTTGTACTTCTTTAATTTTTTGTACTGATTTTATATTGAATAAACCGCCTACTTTTCCTTCTGCAATATTTTTTGCCACATTAGAGCTGTTTCCCTGCCCTGTTGTAATATCACCGGATGTTGGTAAATTTAACTGTCCTAATTTCTCGTCTAATGTCATTTTTGACATCAATTCTGCTACAAACTCCGACTTAGGTTTAATCTTTACTGTACTCTTTGTGCTCTTTTTTTGAGCGTAACCCAAAACAGCACATCCTAAAAAAAGTAAGACTAATTTGTTTTTCATTCTAATTTGATTTTATTTATTTGTTCGTATTTGATTTGATCTGTTTAAACATCCAGTCATAAATTTCCGGGTTATCGTAAACCCTTGTCCAGCTGTCATGTCCCGCATCATCAAAAATGGTCAGCTTTACATCTTTAGCATTACATTTTTTTAATTCCCTGTATACGTTTACGGCATAATCTACACTAACTACATCATCTTGTAAACCGTGAAAAATCCGGGTTGGAATGGCTGCAATTTTGCACACACTTTCTAACTGAATTAAATCGACAAAACCTGAAATTGGAACAATTGCCGCAAATTTATCAGGATACGAAAGTGCCAGATTCCAGGCTGCCCATCCACCGGAACTTAAACCAGTAACGTATATTCTGTCCGGATCAATTTTGTTTTCTTTCTGAACTTTTAAAATGAGTTCATAAATCGATTCAATACTCCAGTTTTCATCTTCCTTACACTGCGGGGCTACAACATAAGCATCTAATGTATGTGTCTTAAGATATTTTAAAGGTCCATGAATTTTTACTTTTTCAATATCTGTTCCCTTTTCGCCATCACCGGAAATAAAAACGATTAAAGGTTTTTTCTCTTTTGTATTAGCCGGTTTATGCAATGAGTAGCCTAATTCATAATTAGTTACAATAACTGTCTTTATTTTCCCGTTTATTTCGCTTTGCGCAAAACCAAAAAACGATGTAAGCAGTACCAGTAAAGCTAATTTATACCTGATCATAACCGTATCTTAAATCCCGTATTTACCTGATTTAAATCCAAGTTTTGTTAATCCTTGTTTCACCTCAGGCGCATTCATAAATAATTTCCATAATAAACCTGTACGGTAATTTTCGAGCATCACTGCTTCCGGTCCCTGATCAATAGCCAGATAGCGTTTTGCGACCCAGTTATTCCCTAAACTCAAAGCATCGTAAAAACCGGCATAACCCCAGGTTTCTACTTTATGATTTTCATAAAGGTTCCTCATTAAAGCAATTGATTCTTTCGGTGTATATACTATAGAACTGATTGCTGCCGTTGGCGAAATTACGCCCTGGTCATTGCTTGGCATGTGTGCATTGTAACCTATCGAACCGTCCTCGTTTCTGGAATAAGAGGCCGTTAATCCCCAATAATCTTTCCCGTAGTCTTTATATTTCTTTGGATTTTTTACACAATACTCATAATTGATTTTAGTCTGGTTTACATTCAGATCCCAGTAATTGGCATATTTATCACTTAATTGATTCGGATCTAAACCTACATAAGAATAATGCGCCCAGAATAAAGGCCCGCCAAAATCTTCGGCTCCATTGTGTTTTAAGATCAGTGGAATATTGTATTGGGTTTTAGATGAAACTATACCGCCGCTTCTGGCCCAGCCTTCATGATAAGCCTTAGCATCGATTGTATGTGTTGGTGAAGAAGCTGCCATGACATAGGTAATCAGACATTCGTTGTAACCTTGTAATGGAAAATTCATTTCCCAGGCATAATTAGGTGACCAGTGCCAGTACAGAACATTTTTATTGTTGGTGTACCACTGCCAGTCTACCCCTTTCCAAAGTGCATCGTATTTTTGAGCCACTGCTTTTTCTTTTTCAGAGCCGTCTTTAAGATATTCACGAACGGTAATCATTCCTGCAACCAAAAATGAGGTTTCGACTAAATCGCCTCCGTTATCCTTGGTTCCAAAAGGTTTTACCTTTCCTGTATTTCCGTCAATCCAATGTGACCATGCTCCATGAAAACGATCTGCTTTGTCTAAAAAATCTGCTATTTTGTTAAGTCTTTCAACACCTTGTTCTTTTGTAATATAACCTTGCGACATTCCTGAAACAAGGGCCATTAACCCAAATCCTGAACCTCCTGTAGTAACAATATTAGAATCGTTTTCAGGATAATTCCCGTCTGGATGGTAACGTTCTCTTGCTAATCCGGAATTAGGTTCTGCATAATCCCAGAAGTATTTAAAAGTTTGTTTCTGAACAGCATCAATAAGCTGTTCGTCTGTTAATGCAGCCGGTGTAGTATTATTTTCCTGTGCATCCTTTGATTTGTCTGCATTGGAGCCACAGCTAAAAACAGCAAAAGCTAAAAATAAAACTGAAATTCGAATCATTATAAAAAATTAAATATTGAAAAAAGAATCACTTCCCTCAGAAACCTGAAGGAAGTGATTTTAAGTTTTTGATTAATAACCAGGGTTTTGATCTGATAAACCATCAGCCTGAAGAATGAATGATGCCGGAATAGGGAATAATTCATTTTTACCTTCTGTAAACACTTTTCCGTCTGCTTCAAAAGCGGCTTTAGCCTGTCCTGTTCTTACCAGGTCAAAGAATCTGTCGAACTCAAAAGCTAGTTCTACTCTTCTTTCTTTCCAGATTGCTGTTCTAACATCTGCCTGAGAAACTGCAGGAGTATCACCTAATCCAGCTCTGTGTCTGATTTGGTTTAATAACGGAATAGCTTCTGAAGTTTGTCCTAATTCATTTAAAGCTTCCGCTTTCATTAAAAGTACTTCACCATATCTTAAATATTTGATATTGGCATCGGTTTCCCATGCATCAGTGTATGAAGAAGAATAAGCTTTAAAATTATACATTGGGTTTTCAACTGTTTCAGGTACAACTCTTCCATCGTATAAAGTCGAATTTCTAAAAATAATGGTAGCGTCTTTTCTAACATCTCCAGTTTCGTATGCATTTAATAAACTTTGTGACGGAACATTGAATCCCCATCCCCATCCTCCGGCACCACGAGCACCCTGAGTGTTTGAGTATCCTGCAATTCCTTTAGTCGGTACTGCACCGTTTCCGTTTATTTCGAAAATAGATTCCACATCGTTTTCACCTTCCAGTCTAAACATTTTAGCATAACTTGGATTAAGGCTGTAACCTGTAATTAAATTACAATTGTCCACCACTTTCTGCCAGTTTTTCTGATACAGGTTTACTTTTGCTAACAATGCATAAGCAGCTCCTTTTGATGCTCTTGCTTTTTCATCAGCAGCATAAGCTGATCTGTTTGGTAAAACAGCAATGGCTTCTTCTAAATCTTTTTCAATAAAAGCATATACCTCTGCAGCAGTTCTTCGGGTCAAAAGCATCTTTTTATCTTCTTCAGATGTTGGATTTTGTAAACGATCTACAATAGGTACTCCTCCGTAACATTTTACCAGAGTAAAATACATGAAAGCTCTTAAAAATTTAGCTTCTCCCATTAATCTTTCTCTTAATGCCGAATTCGCTTTATCCAATTTTGGAATCATCTCCAAAGCCTGGTTACATCTGTTAATACCGTCATACTGAGCGACAAAAGTACTCTCAGCAGATGGATTTGATGCGTTATAGGTTAAGGCATCCAAAACATCTTTGTCTGTTCCGGTATCTCCGGGAGAAGAACCTTTATCAGCATCATCTGAAGTAATACTGGCTAAACCAATCCAGCCAAATGAACTCATATCCCAATCCAGAAATTTACTGTAAATTGAAGTAACAAATGTTTTAGCCCCACTATCGGTATTGTATAACTCAACGTCTGATGTTGGAATAGCTTGTGTTGAATCAACATCTAAAAAATCATCTGCGCATCCTGTAAAGAATAATGCTGACAGAGCAAACATTGATATATATATCTTTTTCATAATATTAAAATTTTAAATTAGCACCAAAAACGAAAGATCTTAATGTTGGATAAGCATCAAGCTCAACCCCCTGAGTTCCGTAAGGATTACCGTCTCCATTTAATTCAGGTGAAAAACCTGAGAATTTCTGCGTAATAAATGGATTAATTGCATTTACATACAATCTGCAGTAGCTGATAAAACCATTCTCGTTTAAAGGAAGTTTGTATCCTAAAGTGATGTTATTGATTCTAAAGAAATCTCCTGATTCCATATAATAGGTTGAAGCAACCGGTACTTCGTTAAATGGTGCCGGATTTGAAGCTGTCGTGTTTGATGCCGTCCAGTAGTTGTTTGTTAAAGAAGCTTCAATGTTTTCACCTGTAAAACGCTGTGCTTTTTTACCGTTATAAACTTTAGCACCGCCAGTACCATAACCGTCAACAGAAAAATCAATGTTTTTGTAATTCAATCCTAAAGTAACTCCATAGTTGTTTTTTGGTAAAATTGAACCCACATATTTTTTGTCTGTAGTTGCATCCAGTAAATTCTGAGTCACTTTTTCTCCTGCAGCATTGTAGTACAGCATTTTACCATTAGCCGGATCTATACCCGCGTATTCGTATAAGTAAAAACTTCCTAATGGCTGGCCAACTGATGTCTTGTTAAGCATTTTGGTGTCTTGTCCATTTCCAAGATTACCTCCAATAACTGGTGAAATATCAAAATCTTTTAATCCTGAAAGTTCATTTTTATTGTGAGAGAAGTTTCCTCCAACCCAGTAACTCAAATTATCTGAAATTTTATCTTCCCAGCGTAAAGCAATCTCAAAACCTTTATTAGAAACTTCACCTACGTGTGCAGGAGTTGAAATTGTCATACCTGATGTTACATATGGTTTTGTATTTAAAATAACATTGTTGGTATTTTTGTCGTATACATCAAAGGCTCCTGTTAATCTGTTATCTAATAATTCAAAATCAATACCTGCAGAAGTTTCTTCTGTAACCTCCCACGATAAACTTGGATCAATTTGAGAGCTGATTGTTGTTCCCTGATATAAAATAGAACCTCCTAAGTAAGCATTAAGACCAGAAGCATAAGCCTGAGTATTTAAAGGAACATTCTGATTTCCTAATTTACCCCAGCTTCCTCTTAATTTAATTAAGTTAATTCCCTTAACATCAGACAAGAAACTTTCTTTGGTAAGCACCCATCCTAAACCAAACGACGGGAAAGTTCCCCAGCGGTAATCTTTAGCAAAATTTGAAGATCCGTCACGTCTGATAGTTCCGGTAAATAAATACTTGTCCATTAATTTATACTGGAAACGTCCAAAATAAGAAGCTAATCTGCTTTCGTTATATTTTATGTCATATAAACTAGTGATATCCGCTACATATTCAACACCTTTTGCATCTTTAGCATTGTATAAAGACCAATAGTTTGAATTTTCACTTACATTTTTTCTTGCAATTGTTAAAGTTTCTTTTGGTCCTTTTACAGAAACCTCCATACCTGCAGTTACCTCAATATCGTGTATGTCTGCAAAAACTTTATTGTATGTAAAATAATTAGATAAGTTCCAGTTAAAGTACTGTTCTCTTCCTCTTGTTAATAAATTAACCGGGTCTGATGCGTGAGTCGCAACATAGTCTGCCTCTGTAGTATTAGGGTTTGCAGCCATCCAGATCCCCTGTTTATCTTCGAAATTATATTGATTCCATGTATAATATTCTCCATTAAACTGAGAAGTAAATTTTAATCCTTTGATAATTTCGTAATCTAATTTTAATCCTCCCTGAAGAGTAATACTTTTTTGTCGCTCATCATAAAAATCTAATTGAGCAACAGGATTTCCAACATTGTTAAATGATGATCCAACAGGAGCAGCAACACCGTTTGCATCTACACGGGAAACCCCGTATTGTCCATCTGCAAAACGAACTGGTACGATAGGAGACTGCTTATAAGCATTTGTAAAAGCTCCCAAAGGTTTTGGAGTAGAATTAGCTGAAGTAAAACTAAAGTTCTGGCTTAGTGTTACTTTTTTAGACAATTTAAACTCATTGTTATTTCTAAAAGTAGTACGTCCATAATCCAGACCATTTAAAATTGCTTTCTCTTCATAATTTCCAGCACTAAAGAAATACTTAATATTTTCTGAAGCTCCTGAAATCGAAATATTATTCTGAGTATACGATCCTGTTCTTGTAATTTCATCTAACCAGTTTGTATTTACGGACTGATTAGCAGCAAACGTGTTAGTTCCTAATGCAGCATTTGAATAAGCAGCATATTGGTTTCCGTTTGCCATTTTTACCTTTTTAAGCGGCTGTCTAAAACCGGCAAAACTTTCAATCTCAACAGATACTTTATCACCTTTACCTTTTTTAGTAGTAATAATAATTACCCCATTAGCAGCTCTTGTACCGTAAATAGCTAATGCTGAAGCATCTTTTAAAATTTCATAAGAAGTAATATCGTTTGTATTAATATTGTTGATGTTCTCTGTTGGCATACCATCTACAATATATAAAGGACTTCTTCCTCCTAAAGCCGTACCCAAACCTCTGATTACTACAGAAGGTGTACTTCCGGGAGCATCAGAAGAAGATACCTGAACCCCGGCTGCTTTACCCTGGATAGCCTGAGAGGCATTCATTACTTTTGTTTTGGTAACATCTTCAGATCGTAAAGAAGTGATCGCTGAAGTATTGTCTACTTTTTTTCTTGTTCCGTACCCAATAACAACTACTTCTTTTAAAGCAGTATCACCTGCTTCTTTTAAGGTAATAGTCATTGGTGCGGCCGTTGCCGGTACAGAAACTGCATCAAAACCTAACATAGAGACTTTTAAAATGTCTCCCGGTTTTGCGTTGATCGTAAAGTTTCCGTCGAAATCTGCATCAGCAGTTGCTCTGGCGTCAGATGAAGAGATTATAGCACCCGGAATCCCCATTCCGCTGCTGTCTACTACTTTTCCTTTAATTGCCTGTGCCTGTCCAGACATATAGGCTGGCAGCATTAAGAGCACAAATAAGCTAAAAATAAAATTTTTCATACAGTTTGTAATCGTTTAAGTTAGTGGAGCCAAATTACACAATTACAACGTTGTAGTACATCAAATACCACTACAACACAGCTACATCATTATGTTAAAATTAACGTATAGACTAATGATAATCAATAAATTAAATGTTAAAGAATTTTCCTTAACATATCATTATGATGTAGTAATGATGTATTAGAATTCTATAAAAAATAATATCTAAAAATATAAGATCCGTAAAAAATAAAATCAAATCTTACAGACTTAATAAAAACTTTGACAGGTTTTCGTCCTGAGTGAGGTTTAATTTCTTTCTTAAGCGATATCTGTGCAGTTCTACACCTCTAAATGAGATGTTCATCATAGGTGCAATTTCTTTGGAAGAAAGGTTCATTTTAAGATAAACACAAAGTTTTATATCCTTAGGGGTTAAATGTGGGTATTTTTTAGAAAGATTTATGATAAACTCATTATGAATCTGATTCAAATTTGTCTCAAATATTTCCCATTCGTGTTTGTTTACTTCGTTTATTTTGATCGCCTTTTTGATTTCGCTTTTCAGTTTGTTGAAATCTTTTTCAGAATCGAGGATATTTTGAATATTCTCAATCATTTCACTTTGTTTGGCAATCGAAAGCGATTTTCCTGCTACTTCTGAAGATTTAGCCTGCAGTTCGAGTTCTAAAATATGCTTTTCGTATTCCTGAATATTCAGTTCGTTTTCTTTTTTTAATTCCATTTCCAGAATTTCACGCTGGTGTTTTAATTCTTCGGCCTGTAATTTTAATTTTTGCGTATAGCGGAGTTTATTCCATTTGTAATAAAAGAATAAAACAGCAGCTATTATTAGTAAATAAAGGAAAATCATCCAGAAAGAGAAATACCAGGGCTGCGCCACTTTAAAATCAAAACTGGAAACTTTATCGTAATTGGCTCCGTCGTGTTTAAAAATGACAATAGAATGGGAACCGCTGCTCAGGTTATTTAAAACAATCGCTCCGTTTGAAATGGGGATGTAATTTTTGCCTTTATTAATCTGATAAAACAAATTGGGTTTACTGGCTCCATAGATTCCGGAAATAACATTGATACGAAGTTCTGTATTGTGTTTTATCTTTCCTTCGCTGGCAAGCAGCTCATTGTCGTTATAAGCTTCGACTTTAACACCTTTATTTTGTTTGTTCTCGTATCCTAACTGAAGTGAAATAAAACCATCGTCGAGATTCAGTAAATAATGATTCTGGCTTCTGAAAATACGCAGGTTTTCATTGATTAATTTGCCTTTATAATATTTCTCCTGAATAATATTCCATACAAACTTACTGTCGTGCGAATAAATATGATACAGAATCCCTTCCTGAAGTACCATAAAATGGTCTTTGTCTATAGCCACAACATCTGAGATGTTTTTAAAATTGGAATTGAACAATTCGTTTTCTTCCAGTCTGCCAGAAATAGAATTAAAAGTATACCAGACGCCGTTAATCAGAAAAAGTACCTCATCCCGAAATTCGAAAATCTTAACCCCAAAATCATTTTTGATTTTGCTCTGCTGCGTAATGTTTTCAACTTTTTGGGTTTTGAAGTTATCATCAAAAAGTACTCTGTATAAACCACGGTAATTATCGGCAGCCCAGATCTCATTTTTTTTATTCTGGGCTACATATTTTATTGGTTTTGAAATATCATTGATTTTTTTACTCTGTTTAAGGTCTGCCGCCTTATCGTATACCAGAATTCCGCTGTAAGTAGATTGAAAATAAGTGTCATTAATAATACTCTTTGATAAATTCCAGCCTCCGCTTACATTATTTATTTTCGTCAGTGTACCATTTTCATAACAAAATGTTCCGTCGTTATGTCCAATAATATACTTATCGCCAATTTTGGTGATATTCCAGCCCTGTCCCTGTGTATTGGGAAGCATTTTAAAATTTCCGGAATCAAACTCAAAAATTCCGTGATTGGATGCAATCAAATAGCCTTTTTTAGTTGTGGCGACGGAATAAACAGAACCTAGTATACCAGAATTGTCATAAAAAAATGAAATGGGCGAATTAACCTCAACATGAGCAATTCCGTTGTCAAGTCCCAGCCATAAATCCTCTTCTTTATCAAAACCAATGCTTAAAACCGAATTGTTCATCAGGACATTGTTACGGTCGATATTTTTATAGGTATTATTGGTAAAATCATAAATAAAAACACCTTTATTTCCTGTACCTACAACTAATTTATTGTTCCGTATAAATTTAGCCACATTGATTCCGTTTGATTTCAAAGTCTCATTCAACGGATTGTTCCAGGGTCTTAAGCCCTTATTTTCGACTATAAAAATTCCTTTTTTATGGGTAAAAATATAGGTTTCGCCTTTGTATTTTTCGATGGCATGTACAACGGTATTTTTTAGAATGTTCCAGCCTTTTGGATTGGCAATCCGCGAACCATTCATTTTAAAAAGTCCTTTTTCTACTGAAGCTACGTACAGATTGTCATCAACAACAAAACAATAGGATATTAAGAAAGGGAATTTTATTTTTTTGATGGTTTTCCCGTCATAAATGAAAACATCGTTAAAGGACTGAAAATACAACGCGCCTTTAAATCTGAATATTTTCCAAATTTCTTCGTTATCTTTTTCATCAAAAAGACGAAGGTTTTTGGTAATCGACACATAACGCATTTTACCATTTTCTCTGTACCAGTAACCAAATTCTTTATAAGAACCTGAGTAAATACGGTCGTCTTCTATTAAAATAGAACGAATGATAGTTTTATTGGGTAAGGAATATTTTTCCCAGATAACGCCGTCGTACCGCAGCAAATAATGGTTATTGGCAAAATACATGGCCTTGTCCCTGCCCTGTGCCACGTTCCAGATTTGATTATCTCCCTGATAATCTGATTTATTATAGTTTTCTACGAAAGGAAGTAATTCTTGTGCCTGTATTTGAAAAGCAACGAAAAAGAAGAAAAATGATTTTAAAAGTATCGTTTTCAATATATTCGGTTTTAATCCCAAAGATACTGACAAATATTGAATTTCCGAACGGAAATGAAGGGAGTGCTTTTACGCTGTAACGATTATTAAAAAGGTTAGAATACTGATTATAAGACATAATGGAGCAAAAAAACGGGTGTCATTTTGCCCGAATCTGGTATTCTTTATTTTCTTGAAAAATCCCAGATAATAGAAATCTCCTACGGCTCTTAAAAGAAATAACCCGGTCAAAATCCATAAACCGTATTTATGAAGCCATAACGGAATTTCTGTATCCAGAAATCCTGTTTTTATCAGATAAAAAATACCAAATGCCAATAATACAATGGCAACAATTATAGTAGCAGCTGCTCCTGGTTTTCCTGCAGGAACAGCATCATTCTTTGTGGGGAAAACTCCCTGCGTTCCCCATTTACCTCCAAAAGCCCAGTAAAAATGAACTAAGGATAGTAATAGAAATACCAAAAACAAGATCAGTGCTATAATTTTTGCCATTGTAAGATATATTCTAAAAATAGAAAAAAACCTAATTTTCTAATAATTGATAAACCTGATTTGCAATTTCAAATTCTTCGTCAGTAGGAACTACCAAAACTTTTACAATCGAATGAGCTGAGTTTATTTCCCTTACTTCTTTAGAACGGATCTGATTCTTCTCATTATCAATTTCAATTCCGAAATAATCCATATCCGTACAGATTAATTTTCTCATATATGAAGAATTTTCTCCAATTCCGGCGGTAAATACAATGGCATCTAAACCATTTAAAGCCGCTGCATAAGCTCCAATTGTTTTTTTTATTCGATAAGCATTCAGCAGTAAAGCCAGCTGACAGTCTTTGTTTCCTTCCTGTGCTTTTGCTTCAATATCGCGAAGATCGCTGTACCCGGTAAGTCCGAGCATTCCGCTTTGTTTTAGCAAAATCGAATTGACTTCATCCGGAGTATACCCCAGATTTTTGACCATATAAAAAATAACGGACTGATCAATATCTCCGGCACGGGTTCCCATAACCAGACCGTTTGCCGGTGAGAATCCCATGGTAGTATCGATACTTTTTCCGTTTTTTACCGCGGTCATACTACAGCCGTTTCCTAAGTGAATGGTAATAATATTATCGTTTTTCTGCAGATAACTGATGGCTTTTTCTGAAACATATTTGTGACTGGTTCCGTGAAAACCGTACACACGAACTTTATGTTCTGTGAGCAGGTAATTAGGAATGGCATATTTATGAGCTTCTACTGGAATGGTCTGGTGAAAAGCCGTATCAAAAACAGCCACTTGTTTTGCCGAAGCAAAGATTTCTTCAGCCACGTTTATACCAACTAAATGTGCCGGATTATGAAGCGGAGCCAGTTCGGAAAGTTCTTTTATTTTATCTTTTACTTCTTCGGTAATGACCGTTGTATCTGAGAAATAACTTCCTCCGTGCACCACCCTGTGTCCTACTGCCGCAATTTCTGAGGTTGATTTTATAACTCCTTTCTCCGGATCCAGAAGCATATCGGCTACTTTCTGTAAACCTACTTTATGCGTTAAAATAGGCAGAATCTCTTCATGGGCAGCTGTCTGGGTTTTAAAAGTAACATTTGAGGTTTCTAAACCAATCCTGTCAATCATTCCGGTACAAATTACTTCATTTGCCGGCATTACCATTAATTGGTATTTAATAGAGGAACTTCCTGAGTTTATTATTAGTATTTTCATTTTTTATGTTTTTGCCACGAAGGCGCTAAGTCACTAAGTTTTTTTTATTGCTGACACTGGCACGCGGATGAAACGGATTTTTTATTCTCTCAAAAATAAAATCTGTCTAAATCTGCGTTTTCGCAATAGCAAATCTCTCTCAACCGCACTTCATTTTTTTAATTTTTAATTCTCAATTTTTAATTATTGTTATTGTTAGGATCAGAACGCGGATGAAGCGGATTTACTTCGTAAAGACGCGGATCAAAACGGATTTTTTATTCT
>NZ_JBMDKA010000036.1:0-55854 GCF_057809475.1 Flavobacterium sp. FG19
TTTTAGAATACAGGAATACGATTAATATGAAATTTTTACAGGACCTCAGCTTTGTTTGTTTTTTGTTTTTTTTGAGTATGGTTTCAAATGCCCAGGAAAACAATATAGCACAGACATTTTATAAACACGATAAATATCTTTCTTCAGACAAATTAGAAGGACGTTTGGTGGGAACGAAAGGCAATAACGTTGCGGCGGCTTATATTAAAAAGCATTTTAAAAAGTTTGGTTTACAGCAGTTTAACGGCAGTTATTACCAGCCTTTTAAAGTGTTTGTAAAGGAAGGCATCAACAAAATGAAATCCGATAGTGTTTCGACCCAAAATGTGCTGGGTTTTATAGAAGGTTCTGATGAAAAACTCAAAAACGAATTTATCGTAATTGGGGCACATTACGACCATTGGGGCTGGGGCGGAAAAGGTTCCGGAAGTAAAAAGAAAGATACCGTGGCAATTCATAACGGAGCCGATGATAATGCTTCGGGAGTTTCGGCTTTGTTGTGTATACTGGAACAGGTTTCTAAACTCAAAAACAAACCCAAAAGAAGTATTATTTTTATTTCATTCAGCGGAGAAGAAGAAGGTTTGCTGGGATCCAAGTATTTTGTAAACCATTTACCAGTTCAGAAAGAAGCTGTAAAAGTAATGCTCAACATGGATATGGTAGGACGATTAAATACCGAAAAACAGATTTATATGGGCGGTGCCGGAACGTTCTCGAATGGAGTTGATCTGATGAAAAAGCTAGGAGAAAACAGCGGACTAAACCCGGTAGTGTTTGCCGGCGATGTGGGCGGCTCTGATCATGTTACTTTTTATAAAGCCGGTATTTCGGCCATAGGTCTTCATACAGGCGGACACCCGCAGTACCACACACCCGAAGACGATATTGAACTCATTAATTTTGAAGGAGGAGCTTTGGTCTCAAAGTATATTTATAATGCTTTGGTAAGTATTGCGAATTATAATGAGGAGCTGATTTTTATAAAGCAGGATTAGGATACTGTTAAACAAGAAAGCTGCTTTTATAAAGTGGCTCTCTTGTTTTTATTATTTTTCTTTTTTATATTTTTTGAGATACTCATTAGCCATTTTTCTTGTTTCAGGATCTGCTTTTGGTGAATTTAAAATATAGTACACATCGTAATAAGCCTGATTATAGTGAAATTTATTAGCGATTATAAGGGAATAATACAATGCAGAGGTTTGTCCTTTGTTCGCTAATATTTGTATATCGACTGAATTTCAAAATAAGCTATGGAATCTCCATGTTCAATAACTCTTTTGCTTAAAGCGTCCATTAGTTCTATATTATTCAATTTTTTCTGAAAATAATTGGTCGAATTTTCTTGTTCAAGAATTTCAATTTCCATGTTTTCTTTTTTACAAGATGGAAATAGTATCATTAAAAAAGTAATTAGAAAAGCAATTGTAATTTGTTTCATAAGAAACAAAGAGATAAAGGTTTATTTACAAATCAGTTTCATCAATTTTCGAATTTTTAGCAGAATTGTTTCGAAACAGTAAAAGTGTATTCCACAAGGCTGTCATGGTATAGATATTATGAACCCAGATAGAGCAGTTTTCTTTAATTTCAATAAATTCATATTCGGCAGATTTTCCTTTCTGTATAGCCGTTTCCTGAAGAATCTTTAAAAAATCAACATTCAGAATTTGTCCTTCGTTTCCTGAATCGGTACAATAGTATATGTACTCGTTTCCGAGAGCGGTATAAACATCGTCGTTTCTTTTAATAGCCACAAGGGCGGAAATTCCTTTCTCCTGAAGTGCTTTAGTAAAAGCGGAATCATTGTCCTGATAAAATTCACCGGCATAAACATCAAGACGGTTTCGTTTTATTCTTGCCCGGATAATATTAAAGTTCATTGGTTAAACTATTAGGATTATTTTGTCATGTTCCGGATTAAGGAGATAATGAAATTATTTATTCTCTATTCGCCGTCTCTTGTTCTATTCAATAATTAAAATTTAATCTTCTTTTTCAGTTAGTTAAGTGGTTAATTATAAAAAAACCTAATTTGTAACACTACCTTAATATTACCCGATCGCACTACTCAACTGAAACATTGGTAAATACATAGCTACCAGTAAAACCGCCACTAAAACCCCAACAAAAAGAATGATAAAAGGTTCAAGAACAGTAGTCATTACTTTCGACTGCTGTACTACTTCCTGATTGTATTGTTCACTTAACTGTTTGAAGACATATTCGGTTTGGTTGGTTTCTTCGGCTACTTTAACAAGGGATATAATTCGGTTGTCGAAGAGGGGTGTGTTTTTTAAACTGGCGCTTAGGCTGTTTCCTTTGAGGATACTGTTTTCAACCTGTTCAAGAGCTTCCTGCAGTGGTACAAAACGAATCATTTTTTTGACCATCTGAATACTGTTGAGTAAAGGGACTTTTGCAGTTGTAAGTAAGGTCACTGCCTGAGTAAACTGTGCCAGATAGACTTTTGTCATAAATGCTCCCAAAACAGGAATTTTGACAAGGAAATAATGCAGGGCTTTTTTGTATTTATGATTGTCTTTAAAAAACTGGGTTGAAAAAATAAAAGCCAGTATTCCCAGAAAAAAATAGAGTCCGTAGGTTTTGGTCCAGACGGATAATTTTACAATTAACTGGGTCAGAAACGGGAGTTCCATATTGTTTTGTTTAAAAATATCCTGAAACATGGGTACCACATAACTCAGCATAAAAATAACCACGAGAACAGCTGTGCTCAATACAATAGAGGGATAGGTGAGTGCTGCGACAATAATGCGTTTCTGTTCGTTTTTGCGTTCAAAAAAATGCCCCAGTTCTTCACAAACCTGCGCTGTAGTTCCGGTTTCTTCTCCAATCTGGATAGAATAATATTCATATTCTGTAAATGATTTCGATTTTACTAAAGCTTCAGAGAAAGGTTTTCCGTTTACGACGTCGTTTAGAATAGTCTGAATTAAATCTTTATCGGCATTTTTCTTTAAGGATTCAATGATAAGGGAAAGTCCTTCTTTAAAACTAACTCCTGCTTTTAGTAAAACGGCGAGTTCGAGATAAAAGGCCTGTTTCTTTTTATTGTTAAAACTGTCACCAAAAAGTGTTATTTCCTTTTTTAAAAGGCTTTCAATGCTGTTCGGATTTTTAGACTGGACAGCTTTTTTATGGGTTGTATTTTCTATTTTAAAGGCCATCTTCCTGGTTCATAAAAAAGGTTATATCATTTTTTTTCGAAACAAAAATGTGGTAATCCGGTAATTCTGTTTCAGCAAATATCGACAAAGCGTCGATTGGTCCGTTACTTATTTCTTTTCCCCTGAAAAAGGCTTTTTGGGGTATAATTTTAAGTTTGATGGTATCAAGGTTTCTCAGACTGAAGTTTTCCTGAAAAGAATAAGTAACCGTATCCACTTCCGAAGTCATGATTAAGAACTGTTTGGCACTATCATATACAATTTGGTGGGGTTCATTGAAATCCTGCCAGAGCTTTTGTTCGAAAAGAGACAAGGTACTTGTTTTTTCAAAATTGTTCTGAATAGTATGAATTTGTTTTTGAACAATTCGTAAAACACTAAAGGCCATACCCACGACTATAGCAGTTATAATCATAACCACTATCATTTCTGATAAAGTAAATGATTTTAGTTTTGCTGCTGCCATCGTACTTGTTCTTTTATAATTTCTTTTTTGGAAACACTGTTTACTGCCGAAATGAAAAAGGTTTTATCTGAAGAACCTGCTCCCGGGTCGATGCTGATATTCCAGTTTTTATAATTTTCCTGATAAGGCAGTTTTATGATCTTGTTTTGTACTTCATATTCCAGTTCGTTTATTCGGGTCTCCACACCATGTGTATTTTTAGAGAACGTATTAAAAACCAGATTATTCAGTATCACACTTGAGACAATGAATATAATGACCACCAAAACAGTAGCTACAATGGCTTCTACCAACGTTGCCGATTTTATTTTTTTTAGTATAACCATTTTAAAACTGTTTTAGGTTCCTGTTCTAAAATGATACCGCCATAAAGGGCCGGAACCGTTTCGTTTTCTATAGTGGCATTGTAGACATGGTTCATAAAAATAGATCCGGCCTGATTGGCCACAAACTGTTTCGTATAAACTGATCCTGAAACAGTTCCCTTTATTTCAAGATTACCATTACAATATACCTGTCCCTTTATTTTCGAATCTTTTTCTAATACAATCTGTGTTTGAAAATCAGAAGTTTCCTTGGTCTGGATATAGGTTATACATCCTTTAAAAATACTTCCTTCATCTATAAAAATCTGGTTTTCATGTAAGGTACTGTAATTGGAATTTTCTGCAGCCGTATTTTTATTGTCCTGGAACAAAAGCAGGGCAGAGGGATAGCTTAAGCTGCATCTTTTTCCTATTATAATTTTTTTGGAAGCAACAGCCTGAAAACAGCCAATAGTTTCATCTTCAATTTCAATAACAGGGGCTATTAAGATCAGATCATTAAGTAAGGCTGTTTTTCTAACTTTAATAGCTGTTTCTGATTTGATTATAATGTTTCCGGAGATGATTCGGTTTTCAAGTGTGATTTCGTTTTGAGAATAAAAGCCTTTTGTTTTTTCGTTAAAGGAATTTGTAATTTTTACAGTCGAATTTAAATTGATATAATCTTCCTGACGCTCTGTTTTATATTCTTTTAAATAAAAGTTTATGGCCGCTGTAAAATCTTTTCCTGGTTTTGGAAGCTCAGAAGTACTTTTTTCAATACGTCCGTAAATTAATTGTGTTCCATAGTAACTGTTTCCGGCGATGTAACCTGAGTTTACGCCCTGTGTAGGCAGATAGGCAATGCCCTGAATTTTAGTGCTCCCCACAACAGTTAACGCATTGTGAGTTTCCTGCAAAAAAAGGGTAGGGGATTTATCTGCGATAATGAGGGAACCTATTATGGCTGTTTTAGCAAATTTCTTTTTTCGAAATTGTGTTATAGTGATTCCTTTTTGAAATACGCCCCATTGCGACAAATAGGTTTTAATAGTTTGGTTTTCTTTTTTTATAAAATTGATACTCGAAGTATCTGTATTTAATTCTTTTTGTTCCAGCAGCGACTGAATTCCGATATCAGCAATCTGGATATTTTCGACAGCCCCTTTTGACTGTTCTTTCATATAAATAAAAGTATAGGCATACAATACCAGACCAGCCAGAAGCAGGGCAATGAGTACAGCAATAAAAACTGTAAACTGCAGCGCACCGGATTTAATTTTAAGCTTTAATTTCAATCCTGCAGCATTATAAGGTTAAGATTGCCTTTGTATTTTACATAAACAGATTCTTTGTCACCGGACTTTAAAAAGACTTCGTTTTCGGTGTCACCAATTTTCATATAATAATTTTTATTGTCTATGATAAGCATAAAAATGGTGTTTTTACCTTTGGTATCAGCTATTACTCCCTTGTAAACAATAGAAGGCCAAACCAGTGGTTCCGGCTGTTTTTTTACCTTAACCGTTTTAGCAGAAGCTGTTTTGGCAGGAGAAGCAGTCTCAGGATTGTACATTTTTCCTAAAAACGGATCCCTGTAATTTACGTTAATGGCAAAAGACTGTCTTTTAGTAACTTTTAAAGGTTTGATACTGAATTCAGGATTGCTTTCAGGAACTATTTCATCAGTATTTGTAAAGGAAAATACCTGAAATAAAACAGCTCCCCAAACGAATAAAACCAATGGTAAAAGAATGTATATGTTTTTTTTGTTTTTCATTTGCAGTCTATTTTTGACTTAATTCTCTTTCAATTTTTTCTATTCGCAAAGCTAAAGCTTTTAATGTTTCAATTTCCTTTGACTGCTCTTCAATTTTTTTATTTTGCTGAATAGAATATAAAGTAAGCTCCTCAATCTTCTGAAGCAGCTTCGCATTCATTTCTCCTAAATTGATTCCGTTTTTTAAAACTTCCTCTTCCCCTGGGATATTTTCTAAATGCCCTTTTTCTTTAATATGTTTTTCTACTTCTTCAAGAGTGGGTAAAGTGTATTCTTTTTTGAAAACAAAGTCCGGCCAGCCAGTCATATCTACCCTTACTTCTCTGGAATGAATAGTTCCGTTAACATCCAGTTTATTGTTTGGTGCCATTATACCAATTCCAACATTTCCATTATCCATAATAGTGAACCTGTTGGTACACATTCCGCCGCCGCAGCCTAAATTATCGTATGCCCAAAATTGCAGACTGTTTCCATATACTCCTGTCATATTATAAATGGTCCACCTGCTTGCCGTTCCGTTGGAAGTTTTAGTAGGGTTTTCTACTTCTATTTTTCCGCCGCCGTCATCTGAAACAGAACTAATAACTGCTCCGGTAAATAATCCATTACCATTTACTTCTAATTTTTGAGATGGATTTGTTACACCTATACCAATTTTTTTATCACTGTTTATGGTCAAAGCTGAACCTGTTGTTCCGTAATCAAGATCTAAAAATGCCAGAGAGGCATTATCTCTTGTTTTAAAATTCCAGGGACCGCCTGTATGTCCGTATGGAATAAGTGATAAACGTATAATTTGGCCATTGGTGCCAGGCGAAGCTATCTGCTTGCCAACATTAAGATTGGTGTCAAAATTTACAGTTCCGGTATTGGGTACTGAATTTTGTGAACAAATTGCCTGTGTAAAAAGGAATAAAGTCAGTAATAGGTTGAAATTTTTCATTCAGCAGTTGATTTATTTTGTTTTAACATTACTATATCTTTTTTCATTTCAGCATTTTCTTTCATTATATTTTCGTTTTCTTTTTTCATTTCGATCATATAAAGCGTTAATTCTTCGATCTTCTGAAGCAGCTTGGCATTCATTTCACCCAGATTAATTCCATTTTTTAAAACCTCCTCTTCGCTTGGGATATTTTCCAGATGTCCTTTTTCGGCAATATGTTTTTCTACTTCTTCCAGAGTGGGTAAGGTATAGTCTTTTTTAAATACAAAATCAGACCAGCCTGTTAAATCTACTTTGACTTCTCTGGAATGTATGGTTCCGTTTACAGCTAATTTGGAATCGGGATTTATGGTACCTATACCAACATTTAAATCATCATTTATAGATAAAACGGGTGAAAAAAGAGCATTATTATCTTTCCAGCCCAGTCTCAAATATCTATTGGTAGATCCTCCATAACTCATATTGGTTTTAATTTGGATGGCGCCACTGTTTGCCGGACCTGAGATTGTAGTTACTTCAGCGTCTTTACCAATTACCAGATTACCGGTTAAAGTCTGGTTTCCTATTAAAGTTTGATTTCCGGTAAATGTATTACTCGCTCTGGTAGCTAATTCGACCCAATTTGTGTTTACCGAAGATAAATCTCCAGCGACAATTTTTCTAAAAAATAAACGGTCATTTATAGCAAAAGAAGAGCTTATCTGTAGTTGATAGTTATTGGTTGTATTTATATGCCTGGCAACAAACAGATGCTGCCAGACATTACTATTGTCAGGTGCCATACCAGCTGTAGTTGTATTTAAACCATTATAGATACCGGATTTTAGAGCAGCTGAAAAGTCAGAAATGGTGGTTGGTGCATGTCCGTCTCCAATTTGCTGTGCCGATGAGATGAATCCGGTAAAAACCAGAATGATTGCAACTATATTTACTTTCATGATTATTTGTTTTGGGAAGAGAGTATGTTTTTTAGATTTTTTATTTCTTCATTCTGTTTTTCATTCTGAAGGGCATTCTCTTTTTTGATCTCAATAATATATAGCGTTAACTCTTCGATCTTCTGAAGAAGCTTTGCGTTCATTTCTCCCAGATTAATTCCATTTTTCAATACTTCTTCTTCACTCGGAATATTTTCCAGATGCCCTTTTTCTGTAATATGTTTTTCAACTTGTTCAAGAGTTGGTAAGTTATAGTCTTTTTTGAATACAAAATCAGACCAGTCGAGCATATCGACTTTTACTTCCTGAGAATGAATGGTACCTTTTACATCTAATTTGTTTTTTGGGTTTGTCATACCAATTCCAACATTTCCTCCGTCTGCCTGAATAATTAAATCACTCCAGGCATTTAATTGAGAATTATGTGCCCCAAACCAGGCTTTACCATTATATTCTCCCATTACAATAGCATTTAAATCACCAGACGCGACGATCCTGCCTCTCCAGACTGCGACAGATGTTCCGCTTTCTTTAACATGCAGCCTGGTTTGAAAACCTGCATTTTCAATTCCTATTCCAACGTTCCCATTTTCGTTAGTCATTAATAACTGCCTCCAGGTTCCCCATTGATCAGCTGAGGGATAAGCATTTCTGTAAAAAATACCGCCATCATTTAAATTAAACTGATGGTTTTTACCTCCGCTATTGTCCGTATCTTCCCATGGAGAAACGGTTATATTAGTTGAATACATTCCATAACCGGGAGCACCAATGTAGCTTCTTTCTTTAAAATCAGCCCTTATTCCATGTTCGAAAAAATTAGGGACATCATTAACCCATCTGGTATCACTAATACTTAAGGATGCTGCACTTTGAGCATAAAAAACATTCGAAAAGCAAAATGTTAGTATTGAATATATTGTAATTTTTCTCATTTTGATACTTGATTATTAAATTGTTGTTCTATTTTAGAAAGTCTTTCAGATAAAGATTTTAATGCCGTTTTCTCGTTTTCTAATTCTTCGATTTTCTTTTCCTGAGCGGTTATTTTTTTATTTTGCTGAATAGAATAGAGGGTTAATTCTTCAATCTTTTGTAAAAGTTTAATATTCATTTCCGAAAGATTAATTCCGTCTTTCTGCATCTCTTTTGCCGAAGCAATTTCAGGAAGGTGTTTGTTTTCTTTAATGAATTGATCTACAGATTCTAAAGAAGGTAGGTTGTAATGGTTATCAAAAACGAAATCGGCTCCGGCATCCACAGTTACTTTTACTTCTCGTGAAGCTATATTACCTGCAACGGTCAGTTTTGAAGCGGGGTTCATAGTTCCAATTCCAACATTACCATTCCCCAGTTCTGTTTGTAAGCTTTCAGGATTTGCTGCGCTGGACCAGCTCCAGTTTTGTGTTGGAGGTGTTTCCGGAGTAATAAAAGTTTCTGTGGCATAACTTCTGAATAAAAAACTAAGACCTACATGATAACTTGGAGTTTTGATATAAACCTCATAGTACTTATTATCAGAAGACGGCAGTACATACCAGACAATATCCCGGGACGAATTACCCACAAATTTTAACAGAGGTTTTTGATCGCTGTTGATAGACTGCGGAAAAACAAAATCAATCCTGGAGGCCCCTTCTCCCTGATAATCTACAAAATATAAAGAGCCTGCAGCACCACCAAAATACCAGTCGGCATTTTTAATTTTAAATAGTTTTATCCATTCTGGAGCTCCATGATTGTAATATTCAAAAAAAGTTAAACTTGTTGCTGAATTCTGCCCCAGCTGAGTAGCTTGAGAAACTGCTTTATTGCTGGTTAATAGTAGCAAAAAAAGTGTAAATAGCAGTAGAATATTTTTCATTTATTGATGATTTAAGTAAAACTAAATTGGTCTTATTGATTCCTGCTTTCCAGTTTTTCAATTCTTTTATTCTGCTCAATTATATAGAGTGTCAACTCCTCAATTTTCTGTAGTAGTTTTGCATTCATTTCACCAAGGTTAATTCCATTTTTCAAAACTTCCTCTTCACTTGGGATATTTTCTAAATGCCCTTTTTCAGTGATATGTTTTTCAACTTCTTTAAGCGTTGGGAGATTATATTCTTTTTTAAAAACAAAATCGGACCAGTCCAGCATATCAACTTTTACTTCCTGAGAATGGACTGTTCCTTTTACATCTAATTTATTTTTTGGATTTACGGTGCCAATCCCAACATTTCCGCTTGATGAAATTCTCATTCTTTCCTGTAAGCCGGTAATGGCAGGATTATCAGTATCTCCGTCCCACCCGGAATAAAAAACCAACGCTTTTCTTCCGTAAGTAAGGTCATTAACGCCACGTAAAGCCACTCCGTTATTAGGCAGATATCCACCGGTTAAAAGCAAAAAAGGAGTATTGGTATTGTTATTGCCTTGTGCGGAATGAATACGAAGCCCTGCATCATTATTGGAAGCGTCTATCTGAAATTTTTTCTCCGGATTGTTAGTTCCAATACCACTGTAGCCAGTACCGCCAATTCGTAAATTGCCAGATGATTCTACATCACTTTTGGAGTCTAATAAATTTCGCCATTCTCCCCATGTATTTTGATTATAGAAAGCGCTTCGGTACATAATCTGCCCGCCGTTCCAATTATTGTTAAAATACAATTGCGATACTAAATGGCCGACTTTTCCGTATAATTCCAACAATGAACCATAAGGCGATGGGGCATTAGTTCCACCATAATTATCCCAAAGCTTTATTGACATAGGAGTTACACCAACTCTTGGCAGACTATTAAAATCTTTTTGTTCAGTTGACCATTTTAAACTGTTGGAGCCCAAATTACCGTCAAAGGTCTGGCTGTAAATAAACGAATTAAAGGTTATTAGAGTAAGAAACAGTAATTTTTTCATGGGGATTTATTTTATTTTTTGTTCAATTATCGATATTCGTTCCAGAAGCGATTTAAAGTTTTCATTTTCCTTTTTTAGTAATTCGATTTGCTTGTCTGACCGCTCTATTTTTTCTGACTGGATTTTGTCTTTCTTTTCCTGTTCAATTACATAAAGCGTTAATTCCTCGATCTTCTGAAGCAGCTTAATATTCATTTCAGATAAATTGATCCCGTCTTTCTGCATTTCTTTTGCCGAAGCAATTTCAGGAAGATGTTTATTTTCTTTAATGAATTTGTCTACAGACTCTAAAGAAGGTAAGTTATAATCGTTCTCAAAAACAAAATCGGCTCCGGCATCAACGGTTACTTTTACTTCGCGTGAGGCAATGTTTCCGGCTACTGTTAATTTTGAGGTTGGGTTTGTGGTACCTATACCAACATTCCCGCTGTTATTATAAACAAGATTAGAACTATTGTTTTCCCAATTGTTAGCTGCATATGATAATAAACCTGCATACGGATAAGTGGCTTCCGGATGAATAAAGAATAATTCAGAAACACCTACCTGACCATTAGTTTCAGAAACATAAAATGTAAATTTTAACTTAGTATATATTCCCGAAACAGGTATAGGTGTCGAAAAATCATAGTTATTATAGTCTACCGCAGAGTAATCTGCTATAACCCTCCAATTGTTAAAGGAGTTAAATTCATCATAGCCTTCTATTTTAAACCTTTTTGCATACCAGTAGCGAGTGGTCCAGCCCACCCAGGCACCAACCTGAGTATGAGCGTGAGAGGGAAGGTTTTCGATTAGAATTACAGTAGGGTTTTCAAAACTGATATTTCCGTTAGAATAAGAAGGGCTCATACCGCCATCAAACAAAGAAGGAACATAAAGTGAAGGACCTGTCTGCGTTACCTGATATCTTAATTGAGCATTAAATAAAATATTGTGTTCTAAACCTACAGGGTTTCTGTTTGTTGTAAATACCTGGCCTGATGCAGAATGGAATACTATAAAACTGATAAGAAATAGTAATTTTTTCATTTACTTTTTTGAAGTTGATTAATTTTTGATTCTAACTTTTCAAGTTTTGCATTTAAGATCTCATTATTCTGCTTTTCTTTTTTAAGCGCACTTATTTCTTTATTTTGTTCAATGACATATAAAGTCAGCTCTTCAATTTTTTGTAAAAGTTTGATATTCATTTCAGATAAATTGATTCCGTCTTTCTGCATTTCTTTTGCCGAAGCAATTTCAGGAAGGTGTTTGTTTTCCTTAATAAATTTATCCAGAGACTCTAAAGAAGGTAAGTTATAATCATTTTCAAAAACAAAATCGGCTCCGGCATCAACGGTTACTTTTATTTCACGTGAGGCAATATTTCCGGCTACGGTAAGTTTTGAGGTTGGGTTTGTGGTACCAATACCAACATTTCCGTTGATCCCGATTCTCATTTTTTCAATATTGTTATCTGTACAAAAAGTCATGTATCCTCCTGTAACGCCGCCGCCTCGATAGAAGTTAATAGAATTGTTCGTTGTTCCGTAAAAATTGTGCACTATAGAAAAACTCTTCACATTCTGCCAGTTTTCTCCCTGAGTTGCAAAACCCTGTACTCCTAAAAAGGTACCATTTCCTGTACTGTCTCCTTCGCCTAACCTTCCTAAAATAGTTCCTATCTGGCCATTACCAATATACCGCGCCATATCAAAATAAGCTCTGGGAGCTGTTGTTCCAATACCTACATTTCCATTTGCGATCTGCATTACATTGTTACCCGTTTTATCGCCAAAACGGATTCCTCCGTACCAGTGCAGATCCAGACCCGAAGAATCAGGAACGTCATAAGTAGCAATTCTGTAACTGGGAGCATCTCCAAATCCAATTATTGGCAGGCTTTGAGAGTAAAAAAAGGATGATTTGATTAAAAACAGAAATAAAATAAATTTTCCTTGTAAATTAAATGTGCTCATAATTATTTAGTTTGGTTTTTTTCGAGTTTTTTAATTCGTTTATTCTGTTCGATCATATATAGTGTCATTTCTTCAATTTTCTGCAGCAGTTTGATATTCATTTCAGAAAGATTAATTCCGTCTTTCTGCATTTCTTTTGCCGAAGCAATTTCAGGAAGATGTTTATTTTCTTTAATGAATTTGTCTACAGATTCTAAAGAAGGTAAATTATAATCGTTCTCAAAAACAAAATCGGCTCCGGCATCCACGGTTACTTTTACTTCGCGTGAGGCAATGTTTCCGGCTACAGTAAGTTTTGATGTTGGGTTTGTGGTACCAATACCAACATTTGCCATAAAAAAAGTATTTCTGTTTTGGTATATCCCGTTTGTTGTGGCATAATCTTCAACAGATGTTTTATAAGTTAGATTGGCTCCATTTGTTATCGTATAGGGTAATGGATTTTGAATTCCGTCGTATACTGCCGGATTTACTGCATAATTTGACTGGTAATAGTAGGTAGTGCTGCCGCCCCGTAACCAAATAATGATATATTGGTCATTACTGCTATGGCTGATATCCTGCCATCCCGATACAAAAATTACATTGGTAGATACGCTTGCCGGCTTAATATCGGCGTTAATAAAATTGGAACCGTTACCCCAGGAAGTTACATGATAGGTAAATGCGGCCATTAAAGACCCTCTCCATAAAGAATCGGTATGAATACTGCTTCGGCCTAATATTAAACTGGTAGGTGCATTGCTGCTCCAGCCTCCGTCAGAAAATCTTATGGGATAAAATTTATCGAAATCACCTTTAACTACAAAACTGCCTGAAACCTGTGCTTTGGAATTGATAAAGAGAGAAAGTAATAGAAATAAGAATAGTTTTTTCATCGTTATTTATGTATTTTTTTTAAATCAGAGATCTCTTTTTTCATTTCTTCGTTTTCTTTTTTCATTTCAATTACATAAAGGGTCAGCTCTTCAATTTTTTGTAAAAGTTTGATATTCATTTCAGACAAATTAATACCGTCTTTCTGCATTTCTTTTGCCGAAGCAATTTCAGGAAGGTGTTTGTTTTCTTTAATATATTTATCTACAGACTCTAAAGAAGGCAGGTTATAATCATTTTCAAAAACAAAATCAGCTCCGGCATCCACCGTTACTTTTACTTCTCGTGAGGCAATATTTCCGGCTACAGTAAGCATAGAAGTAGGTTTTGCTGTGCCAATACCCACTCTTGCTGCATCTAAAATTAAGGGTTGGTTTCCTCCTCCGGTTTTTAAGAATACCGGGTAATCATTATCGATGAAAGCAGGAAAGCCTGCTGTATTGCTTATTTCTAAAGACCGGGCATCTCCGCTGCCAATTCTGGCCGGAAAGAAATGAGATTTTCCATAAACGGTAAGCGGTGCACTGGGATTATTGGTTCCTATACCCACATAGCCATTCGTGTTAAGATGTAATTGACTTAGGTTTTCAACACCATTTATCTGAAAAGTATGTAAATCAATACTGGCATTCCAGCCTTTACTGATTATTTTACAAAGACCATTTGTATTTAAATCAAAAACCAGATTTGAATTTAGTTTTTGTAAATCTAATGTACCGGCTGGTGTTGAAGTACCAATTCCAAAATTTCCCGAATAAATAAAGGAATTTCCATTGTCTTTAAAATAAACATTGCTGCCAATCAAAGTTCCTCCTGTAAAATCTTCAGCATAATTTAATGCTAAAACATTATTTGGCGCATGTACAAAAGCACGTCCTCCTGAACCTCTTTCGGGATACTTAAAAATAACATCTGCTGAACCATTATAATAAAAAATATTGTTTCCGTTTGGTGAAATTATTTGTGAAAATGTTGTAAATGATGTTAGTACAAACAGGAGAGAGGCTAGTTTTTTCATAATTTAGTTTTGGGCTTTTTTCAATAATTCGATTTCTTTTTTCATTTCGATCATATACAAAGTCATTTCTTCAATTTTCTGAAGCAGTTTGATGTTCATTTCAGAAAGGTTAATGCCGTCTTTCTGCATTTCTTTGGCAGAAGCAATTTCAGGCAGATGTTTATTTTCTTTAATGAATTTGTCTACAGATTCTAAAGAAGGTAAGTTATAATCGTTTTCAAAAACAAAATCAGCTCCGGCATCAACGGTTACTTTTACTTCTCGTGAAGCTATGTTTCCGGATACAGTAAGCATAGAAGATGGATTTAAGGTACCAATACCAACATTTCCATTTGTCAGAATTGACATTCGTACTCTGTAACTGCTGATTAAATGTAACGGATGATCACTTTCTGTACCTACAAATCCGCCGCCGCCATACCATTCGGGATTGTGAGAAAAGATACCCACCCTATATGCCGAATTTACAGATGTGGCTAAAATTTTTGAGTGATGGGCTCCGGCAACATCCAGTACATTGCCCCATCCCTGAAGGTTGGATGGATATTCTGTTCCTATACCAACATTTCCATTATTACGAATGGTAAATTTAGGATTTGAATAATCCCCTTTGCTCACGATCCAGGACTGGTCGTGCAATGCCCCAAAATACCAGTTGTTTGTGCCATCGAGCATTCTGGCCTGGATTCCGGCCGTAAAACCTCCAATATCTTCGCTTCTTTGTAAAATTAAATTTGGAGAATAACTGCGAATCGTTACATCTCCAAAAGCCGGATAAATATTAGACTGCCCTGATATAAAATTTGAAAAAAAAAATAAAATGGCAGCTCTTAGAAGGTAGTTTTGTTTCATAGTTTATTTTCTAGATTTGCTAATCTCTTTTTAATATCGTTTAGATTTTCGTTATCCTTTTTTAATGTGGTAATTTCTTTTTGCTGATCGGTTATTTTTTTATTTTGTTCAATCATATATAAAGTCATCTCTTCAATTTTCTGAAGGAGTTTGATGTTCATCTCAGATAAATTGATTCCATCTTTCTGCATTTCTTTGGCAGAGGCGATTTCTGGCAGATGTTTATTTTCTTTAATGAATTTGTCTACAGATTCTAAAGAAGGCAGGTTGTAATCGTTTTCAAAAACAAAATCGGCTCCGGCATTAACAGTAACTCTTACTTCGCGTGAAGCGATATCTCCGGCTACAGTAAGTTTTGAAGTAATATTTGAGGTTCCAATACCCACATTACCATTTATTCCATTGACTACAAAAGCATCGTTTGTAACCATGGTTCCGTTTCCATTGTAAACCTGGATATGAAGGTGTTTGTCTGTTCCGCCATTGTTTATTTGGAATGCCTGACCATTGGGGTCAAAAATTTCCCCATTAAATGATTCCCTGTTAAAAGATAAAGTTCCAAAATAGGGAGCAGTACCCGGATGAATACTCACACCGGTTCCTCCTGATCTTATGGTTAATTTTGAGTTAGGGCTTGTGGTACCAATTCCTAAATTTCCGTCTATATTCTGATTTCCTGAAAAATTATTTGTTCCTCTTGTGGCTATTTCGAACCATTGTGGGTTTTGGGGCTGCAGATAACCGGATAATTTTCTGAAAAATAATCGGTCATTTGGCAGGAATGAGCTGGCTATTTGTAATTGATGGTTGTTTTCGGGATTTCCATGTCTTACTACAAGTAGATGCTGCCATTCGTAGAGATCATCAGGAGCTTTTCCAATGGCGTTTGGTGCGCCATAAACTCCGGAAAGCAGCGGTACTGTAAAGTCTGTTATGTAAGGGGCATATCCACCGCCTATTTGCTGAGAATAAGAGATTAGTGTGTTGAATAATACTATGACTGCGATTATTTTTAACTTCATTTTAGTTTATTTAAGAGATACCTGAGATTTTAAAAGTTTTATTTCTTCGTTTTGTTTACTATTTTCTTTTTTCATTTCGGCATTTTCCTTTTTCATCTCAATCATATACAGAGTCAGTTCTTCAATTTTTTGCAGCAGTTTAATATTCATTTCCGAAAGATTGATTCCGTTTTTCTGCATTTCTTCTGCCGAAGCGATTTCCGGTAAGTGTTTGTTTTCTTTAATGAATTTGTCTACTGATTCTAAAGAAGGAAGATCATAATGGTTATCAAAAACAAAATCGGCTCCGGCGTCAACGGTTACTTTTACCTCGCGTGAAGCAATATTTCCGGCTACAGTTAGAAGTGAGGTAGGTTTTGTGGTGCCAATTCCTACGTAGCCATTTCCTTTTATAATAAACGGAATCCAGTTTCCGGCACCAATATCACGTACTCTGAAAAAACTGCTTCTGGCTGCATTTTCATTGGTCCCAAATGAGCCTACATCAACGGTTAGGGCATCTATTTGGTCCTGAGTTCCGGGAACATTTAAATTAATTTTTGCAGCATTGACAGTTTTGGCGGTAAAATCGCTGGAGGTATTGTTTAGATTTCCCGAATGCCAGATTCTATTCCATCCTTTCCATCCGTTAGACCATCTTCCAAAATACAATTCATTTGTTGCAACACCATTTACTAAACTGGCGTAATTATTAATGTCAAAACCAAAGTTCATCCCCTGGTAATAATTGGCTCCAAGTGTATTGTTTGCAGGAGAAATGGCAATCCATTGTCCGTTTACTTTAGTAAAAGATTCCATATTGCTCTCAATGTTCAGCATCGGAAAATAGCTTTGAGAATGTGTTACTAAAGTGAATAACAATAATAAAGTAAAGAATAGGAATTTGAGGTTTTTCATTCGGGGGATTATTTTGATTTGGATTCTATTTTTTGTAGTCGGTCTTCAAGAGCCTCAAACTTTTTATTCTGTTCCTGAAGTTCATTTATCTTTTTATTCTGCTCAATCATGTAGAGAGTCATTTCCTCCATTTTTTTTAGTAAAGCCATATTCATTTCGGCGAGCATTAAACCATTTTTCTCAATTTCTTTTGCAGATGGGACTTCCGGTAAATGTTTATTTTCGTTGATATACTTTTCAACCTCATCTAAGGTTTTGAGTTTATAATCATTTTCGAAAACATAATCAGGTACTAACGGTCCGGCCATATCAACTCTGACTTCCTGCGTGTGTATTTTTCCTTTTACAGTTAATTTTTCATCCGGGATTATTGTTCCAATACCAACATTGGCGGCGAAATAGGCATTTCGGTTTTGATAGGTTCCGGTATTTGTAGCGTATTCTTCTATTGTCGTTTTATAACTGTGTGCCGGACCATTAAATTCGTTGTATGGTAAAACATTCTGAACGCCATCATGAACAGTAGGGTTTACGGCATAATTAGATTGATAATAATAGGTTGTTCCGCCTCCTTTTAACCATATAATGATACACCAGCAGGTGCCTTCTGCAGTAGCATCACGCCAGCCCGCTATAAAGGCGTTACTTGACCCTACATTCGCATCAATAAAATTTGCGCCATTACCATAGTTGCTTACATGAAATTTAAAGCTGGCCATTAAAGCACCCCGCCATGAAGAGTCTGTATGTGTGGAACTTCTTCCCAATATTAAATCTGTAGGCACATTATTATTCCATCCGCCATCATAAAAAAGTACGGGATAAAATTTATCAGGATCGCCGCCCACATTAAAACTACTGGAAATCTGAGCCTGTGAAATCGAAATAACGGACATGAAAAGAACAAAAGCAGGTAACAGTTTCTTCATACTTATTTAGTTAGTTGTTTCAGTTTTGTTATGTCTTTTTTCATTGCTTCATTTTCTTTCTTCATGTCAATCATATAGAGCGTCATTTCTTCCATTTTCTTTAATAAAGCGATATTCATTTCGGCCAGCATTAAACCATTTTTCTCGATTTCTTTTGCTGATGGAATTTCCGGTAAATGCTTATTTTCATTGATATACTTTTCAACCTCATCTAAAGTTCTGAGCTTATAATCGTTTTCAAAAACATAATCGGGAACTAACGGTCCGGCCATATCAACACGAACTTCCTGCGTATGGATTTTACCTTTTACGGTTAACTTTTCGTCTGGTGCTGTGGTTCCTATTCCTAAATTTCCATTCTGAATATAATGGTTTCCATTGCCGGTTACTCTTAAAAGACCATTTGTTATAAGGTTGTTGTTTAGTTCGGTTGAAGCTGTGAAATTGGATATATTGACAGCGGTTGGCGTTTCATTAATTTTAATCTGGTTGTGCAGCGTTACTGTATCGACTTTCTGATGTAAATACGTAATTTTAATAGTATACACAGCATAATTTTGTACTTCAAAATAGACAGGAAGCTGTCTGTTAACATAACCTCCAAAAGTTGAATTTAAATCAACAGGAGTTCCCAAGCTTATTTTTCCCAGGGACTGGTTGCCTTGTACGTCAACTAATTTTAGTACTGCAGATCCGGAGTTAATACCTTCACCATAACCATTCTGAAGAATGTATTTTTTATAATCTGTTGAAAAATAGGACTGAAAAATTTCAATCATTATGACACCGCCGTACTGCCAATGAAAAGAATTATAACCAATATTGGCTATTTCGAATCTTTTTGCCTGAACATTTTCAGCGGATAAATTACTTATTACAGTTGTTTGTAATCCGTTTTGGCTTGTGGTTGTTTGCGAAAATGAGGTACTAAAAAAAAATGAAATTAATAGGACAGTCAATAGTTTCTTCATTATTTGGTATTTAAAAGCTGATTGATTTTTTTATCGAGAGTTTCTATCTTTTGATTTTGTTCTTCGAGTTGTTTTTTCTGAAATGTATTTTCCTTTTTCAGTTCAATCATATAGAGCGTCATTTCCTCCATTTTTTTTAGTAAAGCCATATTCATCTCTGCCAGCATTAAACCATTTTTCTCGATTTCCTGAGCAGATGGGATTTCCGGTAAATGTTTATTTTCGTTGATATACTTTTCAACCTCATCTAAGGTTTTGAGTTTATAATCATTTTCGAAAACATAATCAGGTACTAACGGTCCAAGCATATCAATTTTGACTTCCTGTGCATGGATTTTGCCTTTTACAGTTAGTTTTTCATCTGGAATTGTGGTACCAATACCAACATTGGCAGTAAAGTAGGCATTTCGGTTTTGATAGGTTCCCGTAGTTGTGGCATATTCTTCTATTGCAGTTTTATAGCTGTGTGCAGGTCCATTGACTTCATTGTATGGTAAAGAATTCTGAACGCCATCATAAACAGTTGGGTTTACAGCATAATTGGATTGGTAGAAGTAGGTTGTTCCTCCGCCTCGAAGCCAGATTATAATACAAGTGCAGTTGCTTGCTGCTGTAGCATCTTTCCATCCGGCAATGAATGGATTTCCGGCAACAAAGAGTGGTTTTATATCGGCATCAATAAAGTAGGAACCATGTCCCCATGCAGTTACATGATAGGTGAAAGATGATATTAATGATCCTCTCCATGATGAGTCCTGATGAACGCTGCTTCTTGCAAGAATTAAAGAAGTAGGAGCATTATTACGCCATCCACCATCGTAAAAAGTTACCGGATAAAATTTATCAATGTCTCCGCCAACATTAAAACTTCCGGTTACCTGCGCAAACAAATGAAGGCTGCAAAAAAATAAGAAACCTGTTGATATAATTTTTTTCATATATTATTTATTTTCAATTTTCTGAATTCTGTTTTCCAGTATTTTTTGATTGTTTTTCAGGCTTTCATTTTCCTTTTTCATTTCAATCATATAAAGAGTTAGTTCTTCTATTTTCAGTAAAAGTTTAGCATTCATTTCTCCCAAGCTGATTCCATTTTTAACGACTTCTTCTTCGCTTGGAATATTTTCTAAATGTCCTTTTTCAGTAATATGTTTTTCAACCTCATCTAATGTTGACAAATTGTAATCTTTTTTGAACACATAGTCCGGCCATCCGGTTAAATCTACTTTAACTTCTTTAGAATGAATGGTTCCGTTTACATCGAGTTTGTTTTGAGGATTAATAGTTCCAATGCCCACATTGGCTGCGAAGTAAGCATTTCGGCTTTGGTAGATTCCGGTTGTTGTGGCATATTCTTCTATTGCAGTTTTATAACTGTGCGCAGGACCATTAACTTCATTGTACGGTAATGAGTTCTGTAAACCATCATAAACTGTTGGAGATACCGTATAATTAGATTGATAGTAATAAGTAGTTCCGCCGCCCCGAAGCCAAATTATGATACAAGCACAAGTCCCCTCTGCTGTAGCATCTCTCCATCCGGCAATAAAATTTGTAATTGATCCTCTTGACGGTTTAATGTCAGCGTCAATAAAGTTAGAACCATGTCCCCATCCTGTAATATGATAGGTAAAAGAAGACATCAAAGATCCACGCCAGGTTGAGTCCTGATGAATACTGCTACGGGATAATAGTAAGGTTGTAGGGGCATTATTATTCCAGCCGCCATCTAAAAACGTTACGGGATAATATTTATCAATGTCTCCGCCAACATTAAAACTTCCGGTTACTTGTGCAAAAGAATATAGTGTACAAATAAAAAATATACCTGTGAGTAGTATTTTTTTCATAATTTATTTGTTTTCAATTTTTTGAATTCTTTCTTCAAGTACTTTTTGATTGTTTTTCAGGCTTTCATTTTCTTTTTTCATTTCAATCATATAGAGCGTCATTTCTTCCATTTTTTTAAGAAGTGCCATGTTCATCTCTGCCAGCATTAAACCATTTTTTTCGATTTCTTTTGCTGATGGGATTTCCGGTAAATGTTTGTTTTCGTTGATATAATTTTCAACCTCATCTAAAGTTCTGAGTTTATAATCGTTTTCAAAAACATAATCGGGAACTAACGGTCCGGCCATATCAACACGGACTTCCTGAGTGTGAATTTTACCTTTCACGGTTAACTTTTCGTCTGGTGCTGTAGTTCCTAATCCTAAATTCCCATTCAGGATATAATGATTTACATTTCCATATCCGGTTAGATTTAAATTAAGGTCTAAGGCAGTTGAAACGGAGAAATCAGGAATATTAATGCCTGCCGGAGTCTGGTTTATTCTTATCTGGTTGTGACCGGTTACGGTGTCTACTTTTTCTTGTAAGTAGCTGATTTTAATTTTATAGTTGGCGTAATATTGTACATCGAAATAAATAGGCAGTTGTTTGTTTATTTTATCGCCTACACTTGTTTCCAGGTCAGTTGGTGTTCCAAGAGTAATTTTTCCGTAATGAAACATGCCATGAGATTCTGCGAGCTTAAGAGAAGGAGACCCGGAGCCGGTTCCTTGGCCGTAGCCATTTTCAAGAATGTATCTTTCATATCCTGTGCCGAATGATGACTGAAAAAGCTCAATAATAATTAATCCGCCTACCTGCCAATGAAACGAATTGTATCCAAGAGAGGCGATTTCGTATCTTTTAGCTTGAGTTTCTACAGCCGTTAAGTTTACTATAACTGTAGATTTCAGACCATTTTGATTGGTATCATTTTGAGAAAAACCAAATGAGGTTACGAATAAAAAAAATAATAATATTATAGTGTTCTTTTGTTTCAGCATGATAGTTTGGGAGTTATTTTGAGGTTAGCTGTAATTATTTTTTTTTCTTTTTAAGAAGCTTAATATCATTGTCCTGTTTTCTGACCTGCTCTTTTAATGATTTTAGTTCCTTATTTTGTTCAATCATATAAAGCGTCATTTCTTCCATTTTTTTAAGAAGTGCCATATTCATCTCGGCCAGCATTAAGCCATTTTTCTCAATTTCTTTTGCTGATGGAATTTCCGGTAAATGTTTGTTCTCATTAATATAATCTTCAACTTCCTCTAAAGTTTTAAGTTTATAATCGTCGGCAAACACATAATCCGGAACTAACGGCCCGGCCATATCAACACGGACTTCCTGTGTATGAATTTTTCCTTTTACGGTTAATTTTTCATCAGGTGACATTGTACCAATACCCACATTGTTTCCCATTATAAGAAAGTTATGTACATTATGAGTTTCATTCATATTTGGGGTGTAATCCTGAATGTCAGTGAGGATAGTAGTGTTTACAGGCTGACCTGCTACTTCATAATTAACGGTTTTCATGTTTTCTCCGGTTGATTTTGTCCAGCCGGCAAATTGATAGCCCCAATCGTGCATGGAATCAGCATAAGGTACATTTAGTGCCAGGTATTTTTTTCCATTATAGGTACAGGTTTTAAAAGTCCACTCGCCAAAACCATCGTAAGATCTTAAGGAAGCATGTGTGCCATTATAAGCAGATGAGGTACTTATTTCTACAATATTGGTTCTGTTATAAGACCCCGGAGAACCTCTAAAAGCTGTTATTGTTCCTACTGCATTATTAATAGAGATTAAGCTGCCGTTATAGATTTCATGGAGCAGAATTAAATTTTTGGTATAATCGCCTCCATTTGTACCCATCTCAATGATTTTGTAATTAAATGCCACTGTATTTGTCTGTGCATTTGCGAAGAAAGGAAGAGATGCTATCAGCAGAAAAATAATTTTTATATGTTTATTCATTGCTTTTATTTTTTAGTTTGTTTTCAAGTAACATTATTTTTTCATTCTGCTTTTCATTCTCTTTCTTCATTTCGATCATATAAAGTGTCATTTCTTCCATTTTTTTAAGCAGATTCATATTCATTTCAGCCAGCATTAAACCATTTTTCTCAATTTCCTGAGCAGATGGAATTTCCGGTAAATGTTTATTTTCTTTAATATACTGCTCTACTTCTTCTAAAGTTTTAAGCTTATAATCGTTTTCAAAAACATAATCTGGTACTAACGGTCCGGCCATATCAACCCGAACTTCCTGTGTATGGATTTTTCCTTTTACGGTTAGTTTTTCGTCAGGAGACATTGTGCCAATACCTACATTGTTACCCATTATAAGAAAGTTACTTACATTATGAATTTCAGTCATATTTGGAGTATAATCCTGAATGTCAGATAGAATAGTAGTGTTTACAGGCTGGCCGGCCACTTCATAATTAACGGATTTCATGTTTTCTCCGGTTGATTTTGTCCACCCGGCAAATTGATAACCCCAATCATGATAGGCTGCAGAATAGGGAACATCAACAGCGATATACTTTTTACCATTATAGATGCAGGTTTTTAATTTCCAGCTGCTTTCGTTGTCAAACGATTTGATAGAGGCAGAAGTACCATCGTAGGATGATGATGAATTTATTTCTACAACATTAATTCTATTATAGGATGCTGCACTACCTCTGTAAGCTGTTATTGTACCCACTGTATTGTTCATAGGTAATAAACTTCCATTGTATATCTCGTGAAGTAAAATTAAGTTTCGGACATAATCGCCAACTCCGTTATTACCAACAGTAATAATCTTGTAATCTCCTGCAAGGGGAGTTGCAGCTATCTGTGCATTTGTGAAAAACGGAATAGAAACAATCAGCAAAACAATCAGCGTATTTTTTTTACTCATTGTTTTTAGTTTTTAATTTGTTTTCAAGAGATAGTATTTTTTCATTCTGCTTTTCATTCTGCTTTTCATTCTGTCTTTCATTCTCTTTTTTCATTTCTATTATGTAGAGCGTCATTTCTTCTATTTTTTTAAGCAGGCTCATATTCATTTCAGCGAGCATTAATCCGTTTTTCTCAATTTCCTGGGCAGATGGAATTTCTGGCAAATGTTTATTTTCTTTAATATACTGCTCCACTTCTTCCAGGGTTTTAAGTTTATAATCGCCTGCAAACACATAATCCGGAACTAACGGCCCGGCCATATCAACTTTAACTTCCTGTGTGTGGATTTTTCCTTTTACGGTTAGTTTTTCGTCAGGAGACATTGTGCCAATACCTACATTGTTACCCATTATAAGAAAGTTACTTACATTATGAATTTCAGTCATATTTGGAGTATAATCCTGAATGTCAGATAGAATAGTAGTGTTTACAGGCTGGCCGGCCACTTCATAATTAACGGATTTCATGTTTTCTCCGGTTGATTTTGTCCACCCGGCAAATTGATAACCCCAATCATGATAGGCTGCAGAATAGGGAACATCAACAGCGATATACTTTTTACCATTATAGATGCAGGTTTTTAATTTCCAGCTGCTTTCGTTGTCAAACGATTTGATAGAGGCAGAAGTACCATCGTAGGATGATGATGAATTTATTTCTACAACATTAATTCTATTATAGGATGCTGCACTACCTCTGTAAGCTGTTATTGTACCCACTGTATTGTTCATAGGTAATAAACTTCCATTGTATATCTCGTGAAGTAAAATTAAGTTTCGGACATAATCGCCAACTCCGTTATTACCAACAGTAATAATTTTGTAATCTCCTGCAAGGGGTGTTGTAGCTATCTGTGCATTTGTGAAAAACGGAATAGAAACAATCAGCCAAACTATAAACATAATTTTTTTACTCATTGTTTTTATTTTTTAGCTTGTTTTCAAGTGACATTATTTTTTCATTCTGCTTTTCATTCTCTTTCTTCATTTCAATTACATACAAAGTCAGTTCTTCTATTTTTTGTAAAAGTTTAATATTCATTTCAGATAAATTGATGCCTTCTTTTTGCATTTCCTGAGCAGAAGCAATTTCGGGAAGGTGTTTGTTTTCTTTTATGAATTTATCGACAGACTCCAGAGAAGGAAGGGGATAAGCATCTTCAAAAACAAAATCGGCCCCGGCATCGACGGTTACTTTTACTTCACGGGCAGCAACGTTGCCCGCAACGGTAAGCTTTGAAGTTGGGTTTGCTGTACCAATCCCTACATTTCCGTTTTGAAGAGCTTTAATAGCAAGTGAGGCACCGTCTGCGGTAAAAACATTTCCAACATATAAATCCCAATCGGATGTCATAGGAAGAAATTTGGAAACAGAGGTATCATTTCCTGTTACATTTAAAGCTGTAAGTGCATCGTTTGAATTGAATGATGTCACTTTAATATAAACAGTAATTGGGGTATTGATTCCCAAAGTGTTTACTGCTCTGATTCTAAATCGTGGATTTCCGTATTGTGTATTACAGTCAATAGTAAAATTTGTTCCGGAACCTACATATGGATTATTGTTTATTCGTCCTGTTTCTCTCCATAAATTCGGGTTAGAATGTGATATGGAAGCAATATGAGTTGCAGCCGAAGCAACATTTCCACGGGTGTAGTTGATAGAAATCTGGTAATAACCACTTGCTCCTGCAGATATTGGATTTACTCTTAAAAACTCAACATAATCTCCAATTACATATCCGGCCGGGAAAGTAACAGCACCTTCATACTCTGCAGTATATAATAGATCACCTGAGTTAGCAGAAACCTTATTAAAGAAAAAAACAATAAATAGGAATAGTATATTTTTTTTCATAAATAAATTATTTGGTTAGAATGGTTTGAATTTTATTTTCAAGAGTTTCAATTTTTTTATTCTGTTGTAAAGTATATTTTGTAAGTTCTTCCATTTTTTTATTCTGCTCGATCATGTAAAGTGTCATTTCCTCAATCTTTTTCAGCAGGCTCATGTTCATTTCAGCGAGCATTAAACCATTTTTTTCGATCTCCTTTGCAGAAGGGATTTCCGGTAAGTGTTTATTCTCGTTTATATAGTCCTCTACTTCATTTAAAGTTTTAAGTTTATAATCGTTTTCAAATACATAATCGGGAACTAACGCCCCAAGCATATCAACTTTAACTTCCTGTGTGTGTATTTTTCCTTTTACGGTTAATTTTTCATCGGGAGCAGTTGTACCAATCCCTACATTTCCATTGATATTTACAGCCAGTTTTGTAGTGTAAGCCAGACTTGCTTCAGACGCCGCAGGATCTGCAGTCTGAATTAACAGACCATTCATTCCTGTATCAGTACCGGCATACAGCCTTACTCCAAAAGAATTAGAAGCGTTTGCATGGGTGATCATTTCCAGACCGGTTCTTCCGTTTCCGTACTGTCCAAGTTTAATTTCTTCAAAATTATAAGTACCGGGAATACTTATTTTATAGTTTTTGTTGTTTGCATAATTTCCAAGCTGTATAATATTTTGCGGATTATCTGTAGCAATACCCACATTACCATTAGGTAAAAACGTCATGTATCTGTTGTTATGATCAACACCTATATAACTATTAATAAGAGAAGCGACTCCATTGTTAGTAGATCCAAGAGAACCAAAACAAATATAATTTTGGGTATTGTTCTCGTTTGATATAGAATATCCTCTTGCCCAATTTGTGGTTTTTCCGGGAAAATTAGCCATGATTTTTACGCCATAAGCTGGGATATCAGTACCAATTGATACATTGTTAAAGGTAGTGTTTTGAGCAGCTGCCGTAAAATTTATAAAAAGGAGCGTAATAAGTATAAGGTTTAATCTTTGCATGATATAGTTATGTTTTCGTTTTATGAAAAATGATTTAGAAGTAGTTTAGTTTATAGTAAAATTAAAAACCGTACTTCTGGCACTCTGATTTCCGGCTTCATCAAATGATTTTATAAACCAGTAATACGTTCCGGTGGTAAGGGTTTTGTTATACGGACTGGTTCCCCTGTCTTTGAAATTTAAATTGGTTAAGGCACTTTCGGTATACACATAAATACTGTCTCTTTCAGTACTTCCCGGAACCGCCGTTCTGTTCCATTGAAAATTAATGCTGGTGGCAGTTGTAGTACTTGCATTTGCAGGACTGGATGGAACTGGAGTATTAGGAACTTTTGTGTCTACCAGAATAGATCTTGAAGTATAAAGAGTTTGTGCCGTTCCATTGTCGGCTCGTACTTTCCAGGTATATTTTCCGTCTTCAAAAGTAAAATTCAGGAACATGGCTTCAGAATTTTGCTCTTTTACCAGAGTGCTGTTTTCATCCAAAATTTGAAGCTGATAACTTGTCGCACCAATAATGGCATCCCAGGATAATTTTTGAAGCGCAGTTTTGGTGGTCAGATTATTCGCTGGAGTTAATAACACAACGGTATTATTTTGAAAATCATCATTGTTTAAAATTTCAAAACTTCTGGTAAAATAAGCGGTTTCATAAGCACTGTTAACCGCTCTTACTCTCCATTGGTATTTTCCAATGTTTAATTGCTGGGTATAGGAATTTTTAGTAACCAGAGTATCTGTAACAATCTGTTTGGGAGCTTCAAAACTGGGTGTTGCGATCTGCAGCTGATATTTATCGGCATTTTCAACTGTTTCCCATGAAAAGGTAACTCCGGATGCAGATAAAACAGCATTATCTCCGGGCGCCGTAAGTGTTACTTCCTTTTTTGAGATGTCATCGACCATTAAGATTTCTTCGCAGGAAATGAAAAGCAGGAAGGATAGGAATGAAAAATATTTTAATGAAGTTTTAAGCATAATAAGTGTAAATAGGCTTTGTGGATATATTTTTAGTAAGAGTCAAAAGACTACATGTCGAACAAATCTTTGTTGTTTTTTTTTTCGGTTATTTTACGTTTGGTAATTCCGGAACAGCTGTTGTTTTCATTTACAATATCAGCCACATTCCAGGTTCCTTTATTCGATTTTACCCAGCAGAATGAACTCACCTGATAAGCAACAATAGTTTCCGGGTTAATATCGATCTGGTCTGTTTTTTTTCCGGATTTAAATAAGGCAACCGTGTATTTTTTATATTGATTGTTAGTTAAATAAAAAGCATCTGATTGTCTGATTTTAGCAATTTCGTCTACAGGAAGACTTACAGCAAGACTGGAGATTATTTGTAAGTTTTGAGTATCTGTTAATAGTTTTAAAATGCTGGCGTTGTAATCATCATTAATTTCCTGAACCAGACCGGCAATATCTAAAATTTTAATAGTTACCAGTTCCGGTTTAACCGGCAGACTGTCTATAAAAGCAACTTTAGTCTGATTTTGGTTGTATTTGGCTTTAGACTTATAAATTTTGTTTAATTTTTTATTATACGGAACAACCCCAATTTCTACGCGAATATTGTTTTCCAGTTTAGGAAGTGCTTTTGGTTCAAAGGTGTTTAAATTGTATGATAATTTAGATGTTCCGATACTCCCTAATTCTACAACTGAAGACGAAAATTTATAATTGTCATTTTTGATTTTGGTAGTCTGGCAGGCACTGCAGGATATTAAGATCAGGACAATAATTTTTTTTAACATAATATATTTTTAAATAATTGGAAAAGGCTTTCAATAATAACTCAAATGATTTTTCACGTACTATTTTAAGTATTATTAATTTAACAAATCTAAGAAAATAGCTGTAATATATTGTTAAAATTGTTTCTTTTAATTTTTTATAAAAAGATATTAATTATTAAGTAATATCCTATATTTGTTTAAAGTTTTTAAAACCTCCCAATATGAAAAAAATATTCTTTCTGATCGTTTTTCTAGTACTTCAGAATGTACAAAGTCAGACTTTTTCTACCAATCTTACTCCTGTGGGCTGGGAGCATAATATGCTGTTTAATGCAGCTTCCCGTTACAGTGTTACTCAGCAGGGACCAGCAGTTAATCTGCCCATGTTGTTTGATGGCGGAATGTTTCCCAATTATTTTTCAGGAGTAACTCCTGCCAATCCGGCGATCATTTTAATTGAGGGGCTGACGGGCTATCATACTCAATCAGGAGCATGGGTAGGCTGGACGACACGTTATCTGCCTGCGACCCGGTTTAAGATAGAAGGATATGACATTTATGAGTCTGCAAATATCTGGAGAGTTATAGCAGATTATTCGGCCGTTGATTATCCGAATTTTAATTTTTCTGTCCAAATTCCGGTGGGAGGAATTTATACTAAATTAAGGTTTACCTTTTATAATGGTCAGGACTATAACGGAGCGAGTTCGACAGTAGGGCTTTCGGAATTATTTTTTATTCATCCGGAAGCTACCTCTCCTTATTCAGGATTATTATCCAGTGCAATAACAGGCTGGCAGAATAACGGCAGTAACTTGAGTTATAATCTGGGAAATGTGGGGATTGGAACTTCTGTGCCTGAAGCGAAATTAACCGTTGCCGGAAATATTGCCTCACGCGAAGTAAAAGTAAGTGTAGATGCTGGAGCCGATTTTGTTTTTGATAACAATTATGATCTTCCTTCTTTAGAGTTTGTAGATCAGTTTATTAAAGAAAAGAAGCATTTACCCCAAATTGCTTCTGCAGAAGAAATGCAGAAGAATGGGATTAATTTATCTGAAATGAATATTAAACTGCTGCAGAAAATTGAAGAACTGACTTTATATATCATAAATCAGAATAAAGAGATGGAAATTCTAAAAAAACAAAATGAAGTTAATATCTTGATCCCGGAAAAAATACAGGAATTACAAAATGAAATTTATAAATTAAAACTCAATAAAAATGCTAACGATCAAAAAAAGTAACTTTTTAAGTTCAATTATTATTACGCTGTTTTTCAGTTTCTTATCCTATGCACAAGATACTCATTTTGAGTTAACACTTAACCCTCCAAAATTTCCTGATGCAACTCCAAACCAGGCTGTAAATATTCAATTTCCAAGTATTCCTCTGTGGGGATGGTTTGAAGTAACTATTACCTCAGGTTTTAGTAATCAATTGGCAACAGGAAAAGTAACCAAACGATTTCAAATAGGCCATAATGTTGGCGGGTACTTTAGCCAGGCAACAGAAATCCCTACAGCGTTTGGACCTGTAGCGGATCAATGGCATATTGGCGATTTTAATCATGATACAAACAGTATTCCTATTTATCACTTAGTAAGTACGGGAAATCTTTTAATTATTAAAATAGAAGGTGTCATGGTAATAACTGCTGCAAATGTTGATTTGTTAAAATCAGGTACTACAGTAAGTTCTTTGCAGACTGTTCCATTCACAGCAACCCGTCATTATACCAGTATCATGCAAGACAGGGTAGGAATAGGTACCAAGAATCCTGACAGTGCACTGGCTGTAAATGGGGTAGTTCATTCTAAAGAAGTAAAGGTAGATATGACCGGATGGCCGGATTACGTATTTAAAAAAGAGTATGAACTGCCAAAGTTAGAAGAAGTAGAGAAACACATTGCAGAAAAAGGCCATTTAAAAAATATTCCAAGCGAAGAGGAAGTACTGAAAAACGGCATTAATCTGGGAGATATGAACGCAAAACTCCTGCAGAAAATAGAAGAACTGACGCTGTATATGATCGATGTAAATAAAAAAGTCGACGATCTTAAAGTGAGCAATGACAAATTTATTGAAGAGAATAAACGGTTAACCGAAAAGGTGAGGAGTCTGGAGAAAAAATAATATTCTTAAAATTTAAAATTGTAATTTTGTTTAAATGTGCCAATAAAAGTATCACATTTTTTATCTGGCTGTTTTGATCTGTATAGTATAAAAAATAATACGTATTTTACAGATAACTTTATTTAGTATTCTTAATTGTTACCTTTAAATTATGAGCGCACTAACAAAACCAAACCATATAGGGCGAAAAATAAGCCGTATTCGTGAATTAAGAGATATGAAACAGGAAGCTCTGGCACAGGCTTTAGGTACCAACCAGCAGGCTGTTTCGGCTATGGAAAACAGTGAAACTCTTGACGATGATAAACTGGCACACATAGCAAAGGCACTTGGTGTAACTGTAGAAGCCATTAAAAATTTTTCGGAAGAAGGTGTGATCAATTATTTTAATACTTTTGGAGATAACAGCTTTACAAATGGAGCATTTAATGCAAGTCACTGTAATTTTAATCCTCTTGACAAATTAGTTGAAGTTTACGAAGAAAACAAGAAACTTTACGAACGTTTGCTGGAAGCCGAAAAAGAAAAGAATGCTTATTTGGAGAAATTACTAAATATGAAATAAGCTTTTTAGATATTATAAACAAAAAGAGAGATCATTGGTCTCTCTTTTTGTTTATTAATAGAATTGCAATCTACATGAGAGTTTGTGGTAAAGCTTACAGTTTAAATAAGAGCAGACATATATATTCTAACTAGTTTCTACTAATATTAAATTCTATAGTTGTTTTTATTTTGTATACTGGTACATTATTATTCAAATCATAAAAAATCAAACTATTTTCATTTTCAGAATAATAAGGAGATGCAGTCATGTATTCAGGTTTAATATTTAAGATGCTGTATTTTTCTTTTTCTACGGAAAATAAAGCAGGTACAAATTTTCCTTTATACAAAATTTGATCATATATATACTTTCCATTTTCTAATACAACAATAGATTCACCTGAAATGTTTGACATAATTTTGCTGACCTGTTTTTTATCTTTTAAATTAACACTATATAAATCCGCATTTGCATAATCTAAATTATCATCATGTTGTAGGGAATAGAATAAAAAACCATTTAATATTGAATTAACATATCCTTTTATACCAAAATCAATAATCTGTCCTTCACTTAAAATTTTTATGAATTGATTTTTATCCGTAACATATACGAGTCCATTGCTGTCAATTGATACATATGATGTTGAGATCGCATATACAAATTCTTTACCTTTAGCAGAAACAATCGTTTTTTCTTTTGTTGAATATATAATATGATCGTTATTAACTAATAGTACATTGTAATTATTAGGGTAATTCGTTAGAAATTCAAAGTTGTCTTTGCGGATGTATAATTTCTTTTCTTTGAAAGAATCAAAGACAGGTTTGTTATTAATATAGCCAACAAAAACTTTTGGATTTACTGTTAATGAAAAGGCGTTAAATGAAATAAATACAAATAGTATTAAAAATTTTGTTTTCATAATTTAATTTTTTACAGCCCGATAGCTCGGATTTGCAATCCGTGCCCATTCCAAATTATCAAATCTTATTTTTTCTCACAGTTTTTATTTTTTTTTCTCTCACTTTGTAGATATACTTTACGGGCACGGATTGCAAATCATAAGTGTTCGAAACCTTATTTAGGTTTGAGAATGTCGTCGACTTGATTTGGATTACCTCCACATTTTTCTACGATATCTTTGATTATTAAAACTTCTAATTCATTCGCAAATTTTAATTTTGGAATTTTATATCCTTCAAGATTATTCAGTTTTTTATAAACAGTTAGAAGAATTGACATAATTAGAGTCATATACATGACGACCTTTATTCCGTTGACATCTCTGGTTAGTAAATGACTAAAATTCAAGTTTTGTTTGATAAATTTAAAGAAGACCTCAATTTCCCATCTTTGTTTATAAATATCAACTATTTCTTTAGATGTCAATTCTTTACTGTTGCTCAAAAAATAAAATACTTCTTTAGTTTCTTTTTCTTTAGCAATAATCAAACGTAAAAACTTTTGGGTTCTTTTATTTCTTTTGTCAAATAATACTACCTGTAAATCCTGTTCTATGATTAGTCGTTCTGTTTCATTTTCAATAATGTTTAATTCATTTATTGTTTCGAAACGAGTATAATTATTAAGGCGTGTTACAAAAATTAAATCCTCGCTACTAAGTTCTTCAAATGTGGATCTAGCTTGTAGACCTCTATCGAAAACTAAAATATTATCAGCACTTGATGGACATTCTTTGATTAATTCCTTTAATGCAAATTCTTCTGAAAGAAACTGTTGCTGTGTGAATATTTTAGAATGAATTGGCACATTTGAAAATGCCATACTGAATTTTACATATTTCTTATCTCCCTTCTTATTAAGCTTCATTCCATCCTTCAATAATTTTGATGAAATTGCAATCATCGTGGAGTCAAAAGAAATGATATTATGTTTTTTCTTTAAATATTTAGTTTGAAATTGAGCAAGACAACTATTAAAAATTGCTTCGAAATAATCAGGATTAATAGCGACAATCCTGTCTCTTATTGAATTATACTTTACTCCCTCGAAGCTATTATTTGCAATATTTTTGAAAGCTAAAGAATGATAAAACTCCTCCATTACCCGAAGGCTGTTTTCTCTGACATTTAACATTGAAAACAATAACAATTGAAATATTGTTTGTCCGTCAAGCTTCTTAACCTGATGATCAACTTTATATTCCAATGATAATTTCTCTAATTCAGCCTTGGGAATGTAGTTTAGAACATCAGAAACTTTCATTTTTTTTAGCTCAAAAATAACTATTTTTAAGGTTTCGAACACTTATGATTGCAAATCCGCGCTATCGGGTCTCTTTGCAGAGTGGAAGACTAGTTTTAAAAGTCCCAAAAAGACATAATCTACAAAGAATGAAAGATTTTATAATAAGTGATATTTAACTTCCCATTTGTATAATCAAATGTTTTTGTTTTGAAAACTTTGTTCTGAATTATAACTTCATTTGGAATAGGGCTATTATAATTATATTCTAATTTATTGTTTGATAAGTCTAAAAAAACTAAAGCCTTATAAAAACCATATTCATCAGGATTTGTATCATTGCTTTTTCTTAAATCCTGCCAAATTTGAGTATAATTGTTTCCTCTAATGATTACGCCATTTTTAATGGAAATATTAATTTTTTTAGCAAAATTAGCATCTGGACGATTGGCTTTTATCATGGGATAAAATTCCATATATCGTACAGAACCATGAATCGATTTGGAATACAATAGTACTCCATATCCACAAAAATTATTTACAGGTAATTTTTGCGATATATTATCATTGTTGCAACTATATAATAGTATAGTGAATATAATAAAATAAATTTTTTTCATTATTTTTGAGAATTTATTTGTTTTCTCCTTGTTCCATCAGGCATATTAATAAAATCGCCAATTCTATCTACAGCAAGCTTGCCTACAATTTTATCTGGATTGCCATGAGCTTTTGCTCGTGATTTAGCATGTTCAAACCATTGTTGGTATTGAAATTTATGTAAAGAAGGATTAGAGCTGTTTTCTGCCATAATATTATTTTCAAAACCTTCAAACGGTTTACTCCCAATATGATTGTGATCATTTATATTTCCTCTATAGTCATCATACCTGTCAGCTAAACCAAATAAATGCAAGGTTTCATGAATTACGGTATGATTACTTTTGCCAGAATCAAAGATAATAGCAGTGTTTCCTGTTAACCATCTGTTTTTTAGTTCTTTGTTTGAGTATCTAGTCCAATTACCATGTGAAGTATTCTCATCTCCCTCAGGCTTTGAGTCAAAAGTTAATAAATTTTCTCCAGTTTTTAAGTTTTTCGAATTTTTAGAAGGGTCATACTGATAATTAATATCAACAGAGACGCCTTCACCACCTTTTATATTGTCTTTGGAATATTTATTTAATTCTCCAGCTCTTTTATTATTAGCACCATCTCCCTGAATGTAAACAGTACCACTTATTTTTACACCTAGAAATTTTCCGTTCTTATCATATTGAATAGTCATGATGTAATCTTTGCCATCAAAATCAGCATATCCTACCGGATCGTTATTTACGTATGCGTAAGAAGATTCACTAGTAAATTTTTCAGCCAGAGGGTCCATATTCATCCAGCGACCTAAAGCAGAGTCATAGTTTCTTGCTCCATAATCGTAAAAGTTGAGCCCCAGCTCATCTTGCAATTCTTTCCCGTTATACTTATACTTATTATCAATCCCATTTACAGCAGAATTGTAACCTTTATGCAGTAAACCAAAAGCATAATAGTTACTTTCCTGTACAATTTCGCTATTGTTTACAACGCCATCGTTGTTTTTATCCTGATAGCTTAAACGAATATTGCCCAGATGATCTTTGTATTGGTAAATATAATTATAAATTCCGGCATTATAAGTGACATATCCTTCCGGCTGTGAAAATTGTTTTAAAACATTATTTTCATAAACAAAACTGCCTGCATACTCCGTATTTTCTCCGGTGCTGATTGTTTTACGTTGTTTTATACCCAAAGCATCATAAAAGTAATTTATGGTACCGCCGTTTATTGAAACAGAGGTTGGGAGGTTTAAATGATTGTAACTTATAGCTGTAATTTTTTTGTTGGCGTCGGTTTTCATATTACCATTAGCGTCATAAGTGTATTCAATTGCCTGGCTGCTTCCATTATTAAAACCTTCGGTACTGCCCGAACTGTCTTCTACTTTATCAAGTCTGTTTCCGGTGTAGAAATAACTAAGATTGTCCATTGTTCCAAATACCGTAGCAGTCGGATTAGTGTTTCCAAGCCTCAATAAACTCATAATATTGCCATTCTTGTCGTAACTTAAGCCTTCATTGTATCTTCCGGGATTTACAGCTGAGTTATCTGTTGCCTGTGTTAATCGATTTAATGCATCATACGTATAAGTATAACCTTTTAAACTGGTATCGGCATTAGCGGTTTTCCAGAATGTCTGGCTGATGTTGCCATTGTATAATGAAGTGCCCGATGTCGCATTGTTATAATTTATTTGAAAAGCAAAAAGGTCATTTCCTAAAGCATTTACGTTGTTGATATTTTTTATCCATCCTCGAATATTATAGCCGTAATCTACATTTTGCAGACGGGCCTGGTCTGTTTTTCCTCCAACACCTTTAGATAGCAATTGTCCTAAATTGTCGTATTTATTGTTTACAATTATTTCCTGAGCCTGATTGTTAATTGTTTGATTTTGTGTTACTAAACGTCCTGCATGATCGTAAGAATAAAAATCTTTTATAGTTATCAAAGGATCGCTGCCTTTTTTATGTGTACTGGTTGTTTCTAAAATCTTACTGCCAAAATCAAGTTGTGTTTTTACTGTGCTGGTTACATTTAAATAGTTGTTTTTATTATAATTATATATTATTCTTCCTTTACTATCGTAATAGTTTACAGTAGTTATCCAATTGGCTGTTCCTAAAACACGTACTTGAGAGCAAGTCGGTAATCCTTTAACATTTGCAGCTGGAGTGATACCATAGGCAGAAACTGATGTCCCGCCATCCAGATCAATACCAGAATAATTATCATAGTAATTTATGGTAAAAAGATCGGTGTTTGAACTTGGAAAAGCATTGTTAGAATAATTCACGTTTGTTCCGTTTATGTTTAAAACAGCGGTCTGCTTGTTTTCAAAACTGCTAGTGCTGTTGTCTGCTAAAGTTTGAACTGCGGATCTTGTTATATCTGTAGTATTAGTGTATGCTCCTGTATAAACGGGTCTGTTAAAAGCGTCATACTTGGTAAAAAGCCATTTTTTATCAGCTCTTAAATTTGCGTCCTGTGTTAATACAGGTCTGTCTAACTTGTCATATACAATATATTCCCAGTCTTTACCAGGTAGTTTTTTTTCAACAAGCCTGTTTTTTACATCATACTTGTATTGATAACACAGATTGTTTAAAATAACGGAATCAGGTTCAGTACTGGTGGCTACACAATTTACAGGTAAATTAACAGTAAAAGTAGAAGAAAAACTTGTCGATGGAGCACCAGTAATACTGGTTAGTTTTAATTTTCCATCAATTATACTGGCATTATAATCCCCATTTGATATTAATCCCAGATTGATATCGGGAAGAAGGCAAGGAGTTGTTGGTAAATCTTGTGGAACATTACTTAAAAAAGAGGTATTATATCCACCGCTAAAAACAACTTTTAAAACATTATTTGTAATAGTAACATAAACTGAACCTGCGCCACTAGTAGTTCCTGAAAATACAGACTGATTAAAAGTCTTACTAAAATCATCATAACCAGAAGTAGAAGGGTTTGTTACCAGTAAAGCATCTAAGTCTGTTAAAGGAGGGATTACAGCAATTAAATTACCATATTCATCATAAACATAATAGGTGTCATGGGCTGTATTTGTTAAAATGCCATTTACCTTAGAGGAACCAAAGGTCCTTTTTAAAACAGTGTGCCCCTCTTTATCTATAAACTCATGAGTTGTCTTGTTATTGCCGTCAGAGGGAATCCAGTTTTCATCTTTAGTAATTTTTTTTGCTAATAGTCCACTGGAGTAATAAGGAGAAGCGTAAATTTTGGAATTAATAGTTGTTGTTCCTATTTGTGAAGTAACCAGATATTTTTTTACTTCATTTTCCTGATTGGTTTGATAATCGAGTTTAATTTCATGACCATTTCCTAATCTCCAGTCTGCTCCTGGGGCTGCTTGTTTTATTACTCGGTTAAGAGGAGATTTTTCAAATTCTTTTTCTGAAAATGGGTTAGGTTTTATACTATTTATATCCAGAGAATAATTTGTGATATAATAACTATTTGTATTTGTTATGGCATTATTTCTATAGGATGCCAAATTAACATCAGTATCCATGTAAGGAAGAAACTCTTTTTTCTGTCTTCCTATGGAATCATATGTTACGGCTGTAACTATGTCCTGAATAGAAGGTGATGCCTTTATGCCAATATTTTGCATAGGACGCCCAAGTCCGTCAAAATAAGTTATATTTTCTATAACATCACTGTTTTTGCTTATTTCTAATGCATTATTTAAAGGAGTTTGATATACTCTTGTAAAAATATAATTTTCATTACTAAACGAATTATTACGATAAGCATCTGGATTGATTTTGGCTGTAAAATTGCTTCCGGCTTTAATCCAGGTATTAGCTTTTAAGCTTATACTTTCCGAGGCAATAAGTGTTTCTGTTCCTGTAACGGTATAGTTGTTTTCTTTTACAATGGTTATTGGGGTTTGCGCATGGCTTTTAAGTCCAATTAATAATATGATAAATAAGCTGTATATTGATAGATTTCTCATTGGAATATTAGTTTTTGTAGTGATACTGATTTTCAGATATTAATTTGCCCTGGGCATCTTTTACTGATATTAATTTTCCGAAACTATCATAATTATAATTAGTTACCTCTCCTTTCGGATCTGTAATTGTACTTGCGCCAATTAATGGAATGTGGGTGTAAGTAGTAATCATACAATTTGACAATGAAGCATTATTTCTCAGATTGTTTATGGCATTTAAATTAGCTTCATTGTAATCATTTAGGGCAGCGGTTGTAATTCCTAAAGCAGCCGCTACTTGTGCATATGTTGCATTTTCTATTTTTGCGATAGGCAGAGTTTTATTGTAGCCCCAGATAAAGACGGTATACATCCCGTCTTTAGAGTGGAATTCTACAATATTTCCCGCCGTATCATAAATGTCATATAACACTGACTTTTCATTTGCCGGGTTCCCTAAAGGGAAAATGTCTATTTTTTTTGGAACTGTTATACCTGATGCCTCTTGATAACTATAGCTTATTGTTTCTTTAACTTTTCCATTAGTTCTAACAGTTGTTGAAGCGGGAAGATTAAAAATATTTTTAGCACCATCTAATGCATAAGAATTTTGTTCATTATAAAATTCTCCAGTCTTGTTAGACTTAATGGTTTTTGAAACAAAACGATATGCATTGTATTCATAATCGGTTGTGGTTTGTATACTATCTGTTGTAAAGTAGTTACTTTCGATTTGTTTTTTTAGTAAAGTCTGCTTGCCAAATAAAGGATAAAAGCTTATTTGATAACGTTCTAAAGAATTAACGTAACCGGCTGCATTATAATCGACATACATACCATAAAAACTCGTTTTAGCTCCATAATCTATACTGCTTCTAAATTTATAATATTCATTTTTAATGTCTCTGATTTTTTTGTTTTGTGCATCAAAAGTTTTTTCAAATAAAACAGATCCATTTTCAATATCATCGTTAGAATAACTGTAATTATTATTTGATTTTACATTATCTAAGTACACTACATTTTCCGCTCTGTTTTGAAATGTTTTTTCAATATAACCATTATTCAAATTGCTTATATCTCTTATTTTAACCTTGCCATAACCAACATAATTTGAAATTCCATTTGGAGATACATTAAAGTAGTTGTTTGAAGATAATCTGTCAACTTTTACGTAGTACAAGTAACCAGTGTTTACTCCAACTCCATTTGAAGATGGAAAACTTCTTGTATTGTTATAACTTGCAGTTTTTGTAGTTAATAGAGGAAGCATTGTCTTTCCTTCGGAATATACATATTCTTTTGCGCTTGCAAAAGAACCATCATAATTGTAATTAGCAATTTTTTTTATTCTTAAACCATTTCCTCTAGTAACAGCCTGATTATCCTCTTGTATAGAATAAAACAAATTAGAGGCTTCATTTAATTCGTAATCAAAAGTCGTATAGCCTTTGGTAGGGTATATTATTTTTTCTAATATAGATGCTTTTGTATAATTTTCAACAGCATTTAAATTATTTCCATTATTTCCAATATAGCTGTAATATTTGAATTGAATAGGGTTTGGAATTATCGAGGTATTTTGCGTACTGCCGTTAAAATATCCCCAAAAATCTAAAGCATATGAGTCTTTTCTGGGTAAGCTTTGATTGTTATAGATAAAAGTAAATTCTTGATCGTTCATACTTACCGAATTCAATTTTAATCTATAAGGATTTATATTGGTATTAGCAGGGTTAAAAACGTTAGATGGGATTGATGTAAAATAATTATAATTGAATTTTATATTTTTTATCCTTAAGTTCTTTTTATTAGTTAAAACTATCGAATCCAGCTTTTTTAATAGAAGATCATCATTCCTATTTGAATAGTAAAAGTTTATTTTGCCTTCATCTGAAGTTATTGAGTTTATTAGTTTCAAATTCTGTTTTGAAATATTATAAAAAGTTTTGGTGTATTCTCCGCTATCACTTGCATCAGGTGTGAAAACATAATCTGGGAATGTTGTTAATGATTGTCCATAATAATCTAATGTTATTTTAGCAAATACTCCGGCTTTGTTAGCATCTGTTTTTGACAATGTTTTAGATTTTGTAAATTCTTGACTGTATGCAGGATTAGAGTCAATATTTTCTATATTGATGTAATCTATTAAAGTTTCCCTTTTGTTAGGTTCTATGATTTTTGTCAATTTCCAGACTCTGGAGTCAACAAAAGTCGTTACACTTGGAACTGAACTTTCATTTTTAATATTTTCTAAAGCATTGAATTCGTAAATGGTTCCTGTTGGTGCTGTTATAGTAAATTTAATTTCATATTTATTGACATAATTTAAAGAAATTTTATATCCAGTTTTATTGAGAACTTTAAAAGACATTTGGTTTGAACTACTTGAAAAGTCATTAATAAAGGTCAATGAATGACCTAAGAAATTTGCTGTAAAAATATCTGGTTCAGAATCAAAATTACCATTTGTTAAAACATCATTACTCCTTGAAAAAACACCATTATTTATTGTATATATTCCAAATGTGATTTTATTACCAACAAGAATTGGAATTTCAGTAGCTTTTGGATATTGTGTACCATCACTTATGCATGGTTCATTTGTTTTGATAATATATGAACACGAAAAAGGATAATCAGAAGGATATACATAACCTTGAAAATCTGGTCTCTCTTTGTAATATTGAAAATAAAAAGGCTGTAGGTCATCAATATCATTTATGTTTTGTACAATACTGCCTAAATTCATATCCCAGCCTAAACCAACAATGCCAGGTTGATCATTAACCCTGTTTCCACTTGTAGCTGTATAAGTCAGATTTAAAGGTATTTGAGATAGCTGAACAAGTGGAATGCTAATATTTGCGGAACCATTGTACTCATTTAATCCTATTTCCTGAAATTTAAATAATGATGCTGCGCTTGGTGTTAAGGGAGCATTTGGCATGTATTTTTTTTGAATTTCTGTACCAGTCACAGTTTGTGCCTGAATATTTATACTGATAAAAAGTATGACAGCATAAATGAGTTTGGTTTTTAATGACATAATAATTTTGGTAATTTGCTGATTATCCAGCTTATTGCTTGAGTTTATTTTTGATTATTTCCGGCTGTAATAATAATAAAAAAAATCCTATAAAATTAAATATTTATTAACCAATTATTTCCCATAGCTGTCTTCTTTGTTTTCTCAATAAAAAAGATATATTTGTAAAAATTAATTTATATTTTGTTTTGAAGAAAAATCTATTTAAAAAACTGCCTTCTTTTAATCTTCAGGAGATGTTGATTGTTCTTGCCATAATTGGAATCCTGCTTTTAATAGCCCTGCCTAACCTTATGCCGCTTATTACAAAAGCCAAAAGTGTTGAAGCTCAGGTACAGCTTAAAGCGATTTATAATGCCGAAAAACAGTACTATTTTATGTACTCAAAATACAGTCCTAACTTTAGTGAAATAGATTTTGAAGCACCCAAAACAACCAAAGAAAACGGAAGTGCTAACTACGTTTACGAAATTGTACATTCGAGCAATAATGAGTTTAAAGTAAAAGCTACAGCGATTACGGATTTTAACGGGAATGGGGTTTTTAATGTTTGGGAAATTGATCAGAATGGTGTTCCAAAACAAATTGTAAGTGATTAATGTGGTTTTTGAAATTCATATTAATACTTGTATTTGCATTTGTACTTTATCAGGATTTTAAAAGTCGTTTGGTTTACTGGTTCTTATATCCTTTGATTGGAGTTTTGGCATTTACAATTCAATTATATAAACTGCCTGTGTCCACTGCATTTATTAATCTGGGGATTAATTTGCTCTTTGTTGGTTTAATTCTGGGAGTTAGCATCTTTTACATCAAATTAAGAAAATTAGAATTTAAAAATACTATCGGGATGGGCGATATCCTGTTTTTTCTTTTTATAACCTGTACTTTTTCAACCGTTTCATTTTTGGTTTTATTTGTGTTTTCGTTAGTATTTTCACTTATTATACATTTGGTTTTAAGTAACCGAAACGAAGATGTGAGTGTGCCTTTGGCTGGTTATATGTCACTTTTTTTTGGGGTTGTTTATTTAGTTTCATTTTATTGGGACAATACATTTTTATACGTTTATTAAATGGAAAGTTTTGATATCCCAATAGAGTTTCAGCAGCTTGTAAAATCAGAACAGGCCTATTATTACCGGATTATCCCTTTTGGTAAAAATCAGCAGACGGTACTATTAAAAACAGATGCTTCTGATATAGCCGGACTGCAGAATGAACTAAGTATCCTGCTTAGTTTTCAGGTACAGTTAGAAACAGATTCTACAGAAAACATAAACCGTTATTTAAGTACCAATTACAGAAAAACATCGAATAACGTTTCTGAGATTCACTATACATCCGATTTCTTAGAAAAGATTGTATTAAATGCTAAAGAAATAGGAAGCAGTGATATTCATTTTGAACCTTATGAAAAAAATGCCAGGGTTCGTTTTCGTTTGGACGGTAAGCTGAAAGAGCAATTTCATATTTCGGTAGAGGAATATCCGGTTATTGTAAATAAAATAAAAATCAGAGCCCAGCTGGACATCTCCGAAAAAAGGCTTCCGCAGGACGGTCGTATTACAATGGTGACGGATTATCAGGATTTTGATGTTCGTGTTTCTGTTCTGCCTACTTTACATGGAGAGAAAGTGGTACTTCGTATTTTAAGCAAAGACACCAGTCATATCGATATTCATTCTTTGGGTTTTACCGAAAAAGAATTATCTGTTTATCAGGAAAATATCAAACGTCCTAATGGAATTGTACTTATTTCAGGACCAACAGGTTCCGGAAAAACAACGACTTTGTATGCTACATTAAAAAGACTGAATGTTCCCAATACGAATATTTTAACAGTCGAAGACCCTATCGAATATACACTGGAAGGAATCAATCAGGTTCAGTTAAAAGAAAATATAGGGCTTGACTTTGCGGCCACTTTAAGAACCTTTCTAAGACAGGACCCGGATATTATTATGGTGGGGGAGATTCGGGATGTAAACACGGCCAATATGGCAATTCGTGCCGCTTTGACGGGACACCTTGTTTTATCAACCATACATACCAATTCGGCCTGGGCTACGGTATCAAGACTAATAGATATGGGCGTTCCTTCATTCCTGATTGCAAGTACCCTAAATATGAGCGTGGCACAGCGTTTAGTGCGTAAATTGTGTAATTCCTGTAAAACAGAGCAGTCTGTTACAACAGAAGTTTTTCCGAGCGGTTTTGAAATCCCGGCCGATTTGAAGTCCCATAATATAGCAGTAGGATGTGAACATTGTTACCATACGGGGTATTCCGGAAGAAAAGCGATTTACGAAATCCTGCCAATTGGTTCGGAATTGTCAAATTTAATTAAGAATAATCAGCTGGATATCAATGAATATCTCGAAGAAAAAGACATTTTTACACTAAAACGAAATGCATTGTTATTAATTAAAGAAGGAATTACTTCTGTTGATGAAGTTTTTTCCTTACTCTTGTAAAATTAAATTATATATAAAAGTCCTACAATTGATATAAATTCATGAAAAAAATAATTACCCTGTTTTTATTGCTGGTATTTCAGATTTCGTTTTCACAGGAAAACCGGATTCAGCAGCTTAAAAATAATATAGAATCCATTTCTGCAGATGCTCCGGGACTTAATGAAAAGGTTAATGTAAATATTAAAGAAGCTTCTTTATCGAGTTTTTTGCTGGCTGTTTCCCAAATTCATAAATTAAATTTCAGTGTAGCAACAAACTTAAACCAGATCAACATTGTAAACAACTTTTCGGATGTAACAGTTGGTGATCTTCTTATCTTTTTGTGCAAAGAATATAACCTTACCATTGATTTCACAGGAAATATCCTGGCTATAAAAACCTATGAAAAACCTGTTGAAGTTCAAAAGATAAAAGAGATAGATGTAACGTATGATTATGCGAATGTTTTACTTTCGTTAAACCTGAAAGACGATAAGTTATATGATGTTTTCAGAAAAATAATGGATGTTAGCGGTAAAAATCTGGTTTTTGCGCCGGGATTGGAAAATCAGTTATTGACAGCTTACATAAAAAGCATGCCTTTTGATGCGGCTCTAAATAAAATGGCTTATGCCAATAATTTAAGCGTTACTAAATCCAGGGATAATTTTTACATTTTTGATAAGCTCGATGGAAATTATGTAGTTGAAGGAACCGGAAATCCAAATGGAGGAGGAGAGATCAGACAAAACAGACCTCAGCGTCCGAGAAAATCTAACTTTTTCTTTACGGTTGTGGATGCCGATAAAAAACTACTGAATGTTGATTTCGAAAACACTCCCATTTCAAGTATCGTTTATGATATTGGCCACGAACTTGACATAGATATGTTTATATCCAGTCCGCTGGAGAATGCAGGAAGCGGCACAGTTAAAGCAAAGAATATCACTTTTGATGAGCTTCTGGTAAAATTGTTTGAAGTAAAAACAGACAATAGTGCTGTACAAAACAATTCCGGTCAGCAGCAATATAATAATTCCGGAACAGCTGCACCAGCTGCGGGCGGTGGAGCGTATACTTTTAAAAGGAGCGGTTCTGTGTATTATTTTGGAACAAAAGAGCAGTTAGTGGTACGCAATATTAAATCAATTCCGTTGATGCACCGCTCTATCGAATTGTTAAGCGATCCTTCTAAAGAAGGCAGAAGTGCCGGAAGACTTAATAATACAAACAGCTATTCAAATTATAATTCGTATGATAGTAATACGAACAGGTCTGTTTCCAATTCTAATTCTAATTTTTCTAACTCAAACAGCAATTATAACGGCAGCAGCAATTATTCATCATCAGGTTCAGGCAGCAGCAGTACGCCGTCAGAATCTATTTTGACTATTATTCCGGATGAGATCAAAAAAGATTTAGATATTAAAATTGACAAAGAGCTGAATAGCTTTTTAGTAAATGGACCCGCAGCCAATATTGAAAGGTTTGAATCTTTTATAACTTATATAGACAAAGCTGTTCCGGTTATTTTAATTGAAGTGATGCTGCTGGAAGTCAATCGAAGTGCCACAGTAGAAACAGGTATTCAGGCCGGAATAGGAGATAAACCGGTAACTACAAAAGGAACTGTTTTTCCTAGTGCGGATATTAGCTTAGGAGCCTCTACTATTAATAAAATTATCGATGGTTTCAGCGGTTTTGGCTCTTTAAACATTGGGCAGGTCGTGCCTAATTTCTATTTAAGCCTGAAAGCTATGGAAACCAACGGAAATTTAAAAGTTCGTTCGTCTCCTAGATTATCTACCTTAAACGGACATAAAGCTTATTTGTCTATTGGTGAAACAACATATTATGTGGTAACCAATCAAAATTACTATGGATCGCAGATTCCGCAGGCATCAGAAGTGAAAAACTATCAGCCTATTGATGCTGAATTATCAGTTACTATCATGCCATTAGTTTCAGGAAATGGACAGATTACAATGGATATCAAAGTAATCCAGTCCAGTTTTAACGGACAAAAAGTAGACAAAGATGCACCTCCGGGAATTAACTCTCGCGAGTTTACTTCGATTATCAGGGTAAAAGATCAGGATTTAATTGTTTTGGGAGGATTAGAAGAGTCAGTAAAAAATGACTCAGGAACCGGAGTTCCTTTAATTTCAAGAATCCCGATTTTGAAATGGTTTTTCAGTTCAAGAAAAAGAGAAGATTCGAAGAAAAAATTAAGCGTTTTGATCAAACCAACAGTTATTTATTAATGGCCCTTTTATCCTTAAATACTTTTTTACTAGGCAGACAATACATTGGTATTGAGCATTTCACTTTACAGAATGAAGATAAAGTTTCTTTGCTTTTAGTGGAGAAAAAAAAGGAAGGATTAGTAATTAGTAAAAAAGACAGGGTAAGTTACAACGGGAAAATAGCCGAAAAATGGGATACCAGACTACCGTTTTTTGTGATTGTAAATTCCAGTCAGGTGATCCAGAAAGAAGTTTCAGGAGCGGAGCCTTCTGACGAAAAATTACTGCACAAAGCTTTTCCAAATACCAACTGGGAGGAGTTTTATTATGAAATATGGAGATTAAAGACAAAATCGGTTATAGCAATTTCCAGAAAGTCATATATCTCGGCCTTATTAGAAGAGTATGCAAATCAAAAAATAAATGTTGCAGGGATCAGTCTGGGTGTTTGTTCGTTAGCGGATATTATTTCATATACAGATGAGAATGAGCTTTATACCAATCATCAGAGTATAGCAAAAGATGAAAGTCAGATTATTTCGGCAAGTACGTCAGAGTCTGCAGTGACCTACACGATTAATGATCTTCAGATTGAGAACAGGCAGTTACTGGCTTTTTCGGGAATTTTACGATTAATAATAAATAGTACTGCCAACACCGGATCTGTTATATCCTACAGTGATGAACTGTATGATCATTATAACCAAAAGACTTTTTTTAATAAAGCAGTCAAAATAATGGTCGGAACAGTTTTAGGTGTACTGCTTCTTAATTTTATCTTCTTTTCCCACTACTATAAACTGGCTCAGGAATCATCAGAAATTCTATTGGTAAACAAATCCTCAATAGAGGATGTTGGTAAAATAAAACAGAGAATTATTGTAAAAGAAACTAAAGTAAAAGATATTGAAGGCAGAATGACTTCGCAGAGTTCTTTAATTATTAATGAAATTACGAATAAAGTTCCGTCATCTATTTTACTGACAGAGTTAACATTCAATCCTTTAGAGAAAAAAATTAAAGCAGAAGAACCTATACTAACAAAAGACAAGGTAATTGCTGTTTCGGGAACTACCATTACCAACCAGTCTTTTACAAAGTGGGTGGAGGATATTGAAAAACTGCGTTTTGTCGATAAAGTTTTAATTACTCATTTTGGTAAAAATGAAGATAATGAAACTACATTTTCTATTAACGTAACCCTAAAGTAAGATGAAGCTGAACAAAAAAAATAAACTTTTGATTATTGGTTTTTTGGCAGTATTGTATATCTGTTACTCTTTTGCGATTTCCAATACACTGAATTATTATAGCGAATATAAGAACAAACAGAAAGAGATAGCTGAAGACAGTGATATGCCCAAACTGGTGGCACAGCTGGCTCAGAAGGAAAAACAGCTGGATCAGATTTTATCTGATTATGATGTTACTATTTCAGAATCTTTTCAGAACGATTTATTAAAACAGCTGACCTCTTACAGTGACAGTTATCATTTAAAAATTGTTGATTTTAAAGAACCCCATACCATTTCTCAGAAAGGTTTTACCACAACCAGTTATGCTTTTTCCCTCGAAGGTTCCTTTAATGGCTGTCTTGCTGTGCTTAATCAGGTAGAAAACAATCCGATGCTGGGAAATATTAAGCATTTAAATTTTATTAAAAAGAAGAATTATAAAACCAATACAGACCAATTGTTTGTAGAGGTTATAATGCAGAAAAATAAAGGAGTTTAACTGAAACCCGTTACCAAAAACAAAATTTAAATACATAATGAAAAAGTTTTTTTTACTATTTGTGGTAGTGACCGCACAGGTAAGCTATGCCCAAAATACATTTCCTTTTCCTGAAAATGCTAGTGTAGGTATTGGTACAACCGAGCCCAAAAGCGGTTTACATGTTTTTAAACTTAATGATTTTAATGGTGGTTCAGTACGGTTTGGACATAGCGGCGCGTATGATGGAATCCTCAGCTTTGGCTGGAATCCTGAAATTTTAAGCGATGCCTTCAGAATTTCGTACAGTCCGCATAATTCAGTAGTAAGTACTACAGATTTAGTAACCATTGGATTAAACGGAAATTTTGGTATTGGAACAAGTAATCCGCAGGCAATTTTAGATGTTTATCTGCCTATTCCCAGTCAAAGCAGATATAATATCCAAAAATGGTCGACCAATAATCCATTATACAATCTGACCTTGCAGACCGTTTGGAATCATAATGGTATAAATCAGGAATTTGTTCAGCTTTTTAATGGCGTAGAATATAAGTCTCTGGCTTTTTTTGGAGGGAATGTAGGAGTTGGAACAAGTTCACCTGTAAGTAAATTGTCGGTAGATGGTTCTTTGACAGTAAATGGAGGCCTTTTCAATAGTTCGCAGCGCCCCTTAATTTCGACCGGGACTTTATCAAATGGTGAAATTAGAGGTTACAGCGGTTCCGGCAATGGTGCCGATGATGGTTTTTTGAGATTTTCGGCAGGAGGAGGCACAAATGCTAATGTTAAATCTTTTATCGATTTGACAGGTTATTCAACAGTACCGGATTTAGATAGAAATATTGTGTTGGGAACTTCAGGAATAGAACGTTTACGAATTACGAATAGTGGTAATATAGGTATTGGAACATTAAACCCAACAAGTAAATTAGATGTAAACGGCACCATTCACTCTAAAGAAGTAAAAGTAGATCTGGATTTTCCCGCTCCGGATTATGTGTTTGCAGCTGATTACAAATTAAGAACACTGGATGAAGTGGAAAGTTATGTAAAAGAAAATAATCACTTACCGGAAATACCATCTGCCAAAGAGTTTGAGAAAAACGGAATCCATGTTTCTGAAATGAATATGGCACTTTTAAAGAAAATTGAAGAACTGACTTTGTATATGATCGACATGAAAAAGGAAAATGAAAGAGTGAAGGATGAAAATGTCAGGATGAAAAAGAATCAAACGGAATTAGAAAAAAGAATAATGAAACTTGAAAAAAAATAGTAATATGAGGAAGATTTTTTTATTTTTTATCGGATTTGGTATACAGATAAATTTTGCTCAAAATACATTTCCTTTTCCACAAACGGGTAATGTAGGAATTGGAACTACTGCGCCAGTTGTTTTATTTCAGGTACAAAGTTCTAATGACACTTTTGCAGCCCACTTTAGCGGTAATAATCAGACAAATGGAGTTGCTATTGGAACGTCTGCTAGTAATACCGGTACAATTCAAGGATATTCAAAGTCATTCAGCACTACAAATAATATCGCTTTACAGCCATACGACGGTAATGTTGGAATAGGGATTTTAAATCCTGTACAAAAATTAGAGGTAAATGGCAACGGATTATTTCAGGGAAGAATGATCACCTCAATTTCAGGAGATATTGGAGGGGAAGTGCAGCTAAATAATCCTTCAAAGACTTTAAATGGTACCGCAAGAAGCTGGAGCATCTTTAATATGACTGGTGGTTACGGTAATAGCCTGCAATTTTGGGCTTATGATTATTTAGGGTGTGCCGATGGAGGATTATGTGCTAACCGATTTACGATTATGGATAATGGAAATGTAGGTATTGGTTCATATAATCCTGCAGCAAGACTTGAAGCGATCAACACAACAGCGGGTTTAACGACATTTAAAACTGTTGGTACAAATGGTTATATGATTATCGATAATGTTGGGTCTGGTGAAAATTATTTTAGTGCCAATAGATTTCATGAATTTCAGATTAACGGTTCTCCAAAAATGAAGATAGATCTAAATGGAAATGTTGGGATAGGAGAAATAAATCCTCAGAATAAGCTGGATGTAAACGGTACTGTTCATTCCAAAGAAGTAAAAGTAGATATGTTGAACTGGTCAGATTTTGTATTTAAAAAAGAATACAAATTGCCAACACTTGAAGAAGTGGAAAAACACATAGCAGAAAAAGGCCATTTAGAAAATATCCCAAACGAAGAAGAAGTTTTAAAAAATGGAATAAACCTGGGAGAAATGAATGCAAAACTTTTACAAAAAATAGAAGAACTGACCCTGTATATGATTGAGATGAAAAAAGAAAATGAAGCAGTAAAAAAGGAGAATCAAAAATTTCAGGAAATATTTGAACGACTGGATAAAATTGAAAATCAATTAAAATAAAACTTCTAATATTATGATGAATAAGTTGATTTATATGAGCGTTATTATGTTTTCTTTAACGGCTGAAGCGCAAATATATACACCAAACGGAACCGTTCAGGGCAGCTCTGTTAATAACAATGTTGGTATAGGAACTCAAACCCCATCAGCGAAACTAAGTGTTCAGGCAGGACCGGACGGATATCCTACACCACTAAAAGCGATAAGTATCTGGGGACCCAATTCTCCGGCAAACGCAAACTCTGCTCAGGATTTAAGCTGGGATTTTGCGGCAGCAGGCTCATCCGTTATCAGAAGTTACAGAGGAGCTAATTTCGATACTTATATGCAGTTTCTCACCAATAGTGATTCTGGAGGTAATGCACCGCAGATCCGTATGCATATTAGTCAAAATGGAAATGTTGGAATTGGTAATACAAATCCACAAACTAAACTGGACGTTCTTGGACAAGGACGTTTTAAAACTGCAGATGACCAATCAGGTTCAGGCGGTCTTACTATTGAGACAGATGGAGGGACAAATCTTAGAATGGGAGGAAACTTTAATTACAGCTGGATACAATCTCATATGTCACTGCCTTTATATATCAATGAACTGGGTAACAATACAATTATTAATAAAAATTATGGGAATGTTGGTATTGGAATGGCAAATCCATTAGCAAAATTGTCTGTTTATGGTGGAAATGTTCTGGTAAAAAACATAAATAACGTTAATAATCTTTCATCATTAATGATCGCTCATTCTGTCACAGATGGAAATTTTACAGATGTTGGAACCTCAATTTCTACAATAGTACAAAATGCGGGAGGAAATAATTATGGAATGCAATTTTTTACTATGGAATCTCATCTAACCGGACAAACTGAAAAAGTAAGGATTTTAGGAAATGGGAATGTAGGGATAGGAGAAATAAATCCTCAAAATAAACTGGATGTAAATGGTACCATCCATTCCAAAGAAGTAAAAGTAGATTTGACAGGCTGGTCGGATTTTGTATTTAAAAAAGACTATACTTTACCAACGCTTGAAGAAGTTGAAAAACATATTGCTGAAAAAGGCCATCTGCAAAATATACCAAGTGAAGAAGAGGTTTTAAAAAACGGAATTAAGCTGGGGGAAATGAATGCGAAGCTTTTACAAAAAATAGAAGAACTGACTTTATATACAATTGAACAGCAAAAAGAATTAAATGCCCTTAAATCTAAATTAACAAGAATCGAAAATTTATTAAACAACAATTTAGATAACAATTAAAATTAACAGCCATGAAAAAGAATTTTTTAATTATTGCGATTTTATTAATTACACAAAGTATTTTTTCGCAGACCGGAGGAAGAAGGTTTTTTACAAACAGTTTTTCTGTAAACAATGCAACCCTTTTAGAACTTAAAGACGATTTAGGACAGTCTTTAAATACCAAAAACATGTACAAAGTGCAGTTGATAACTACGGCTACAGCGACTAAAAACGGTACTGAATATTTAGTATGGCATGATATATCAACTGCTCAATGGCAGATTAGGGCGGTTACTCTTTCGGGTACCGGTTCTAATCATCCATTGTTAATTGTTGAAGATAATATCGTAAAGGTATATACGAAGCATACCACTAAATATAATGTTTTTGCTTATGTAGAAGAGATCATAACAAACAGAGACTATGTGCTGCCTTCTATTTTTGGTGCTTCATTCCATTGGCAGCGACAAGGGACTTTTTTGTCTTATGATGGAAATGTTGGTATAGGAACAACGGCAGCGACAGCAAACAAATTAGATGTTAATGGTATAATCCATTCTCAGGAGGTAAAAGTTGATATGACCGGCTGGCCTGATTATGTATTTAAAAAAGAATACACTTTACCAACACTTGAAGAAGTTGAAAAACATATTAAAGAAAAAGGACATTTAGAAAATATTCCGAGTGAAGAAGAAGTTTTGAAAAATGGAATTGCCGTAGGAGAAATGAATGCTAAACTGCTGCAAAAAATAGAAGAACTGACACTTTATGTAATTGAGCAAAACAAGCGTTTGGATAAAGTGGAAAAAGAGAATACGGACCTAAAAAATGAGATAGATTCAATAAAAAAGAAGTAAAATGAAATGGAATATTTTATTAGCGGGATTTGTTTTGTGTGTCCAGATAAGTTTTGCACAAAATCTTTTAGAAGCTACGGGCAATGTGGGTATTGGAACACTTGAACCACAGGTAAAACTGCACGTAAAGAACACCGATAACAGTTATGCGACAATTCTAGCCAATGGCACAGAAAGTGCTTTTGCATTGTACACGAGGACTCTAACTACGCAGCCTGTTAATGCAGAAACTTTTAGAATTGGTTTAAAATATCACACCAATATAGAGAATGGTTTTATCTCTTTTTACAGAGGACCGTCTGCCACTGGTGGTTTTTTAGGTTTTTCGACCAACGGGCTCGAAAGAATGCTTATTGCATCAAACGGAAATGTAGGTGTTGGTACTAATTTACCAGTAAGTAAATTATCCATTGGCGGTTCTTTAACCCTAAACGGAGGGCTTAACAACACTTTAGAAAGACCTTTAATTTCAGCAGGTACTTTGGCAAATGGTGAAATTAGAAGTTATAGTAATGCGGGAAATGCCTATGATGACGGATTCCTAAGACTGTCAGCAGGAGGCGGAACCAATTCAGTTACAAAATCTTATATCGATTTGACAGGACATTCTACCATTCCGGATATGAACAGAAATATTGTATTGGGAACCAACGGAGCTGAACGTATGCGGATTAATAGCAGCGGGAATATTGGAATTGGAACTAAATCGCCTGATTCAAAACTTACGGTTAATGGTATAATTCATTCTACGGAAGTAAAAGTTGACTTAAATGTTCCCGCACCGGATTACGTTTTTGCCAGCGATTATAATTTGAAAAGCCTGCCGGAAGTAGAAAAGTATATCAAGGAAAACAGCCATTTACCTGAAATCCCATCAGCAAAAGAATTTGAAAAAAACGGAATCAACGTTTCGGAAATGAATATGGCACTTTTAAAGAAAGTAGAAGAGCTGACTTTATACATGATTGAAATGCAAAAAGATATTACTGCCCTGAAACAAGAAAATAAAGAATTGAAATCTCAGATTAAAAACTAATTTATTAACCTCATCTAACCCCAAGATTATGACTGCTAAAAAGTATTACCTGATTTTGATATTGTTTTGTGCAATTGCTGTCAGTGCGCAGAATTACAACAATATAGTGAACTATTCCATTAACGGCACTCCGGTAAACGGAGTAAAAATTAAAACCAATTTACCGTTTTATCCGGCCAGTCAAATGCCCACTATTACCATTACAGGCTTTAATTACCAGACAGCAGAAACCATAAACTTAACCATTGTGTATTATACGTATTCAGGCGGCAGTAATTTTGAAGATCCGGCCAATTTTTATTTTCATGGTCCAAAGATGTCTTCGTCCGGAAGTTATACCCCGGTTGTGTATTTATCTTCAGAAAATGGCAAGGTAGTTATTTATATTAATGACAAAGTCTATTTTCAAAGATTTACAGTAAGTGCGTATGCCAAAGGAATGTCAGAAACAAGCAGCTGGTTTGAAGGCTGGACAGCTGTCGATGAACCTTTAACAGGAACTAAAACAGTCGAAATTCCGTATCAGAACAGATTTAAAGGAAATGTGTATCTGTCGGGAGGCAGTATCTGGAACTCAGCTGGTAATGTAGGAATTGGTACTGAAAATCCCGATGCCAGATTAGCCGTTAACGGTTCGATACATTCCAGAGAAGTAAAAGTCGATTTGACAGTTCCGGCACCCGATTATGTTTTTGCCAATGATTATAATTTAAAAAGCTTAGAACAAGTTGAAAATTATATTAAACAAAACAGCCATTTGCCTGAAATTCCGTCTGCCAAAGAGTTCGAGAAAAATGGCATTAACGTTTCTGAAATGAACATGGCGCTTTTAAAGAAAGTAGAAGAGCTGACCTTGTATGTTATTGAGCAGAATAAAAAGATAGCTGATTTAGAACAGGAAAATAAAAAGGTATCAGAGTTGGAAAAAAGAGTAGGAAAACTTGAAAAAACTGTAAAATAATGAACAGAAAAAGCAGCTTTACAGTTATACTTTTCGGGATATTTGTTTTTGGGGTAAAAGCGCAGAGTTTAAACCCTGTTTCGCATATAGCAGCCCCGGGTACGGCAGATACTTTTAATGCCGGTTATACTTTTGCTTATGCCACTTCTGGAACTCCCTGGAACGGATCTTTAATTAGTTACGGCGGATTTCCAATAAACAATTACGACACTCAGATAAGTTCTGATTATGGACCGGCAGGAGGAAAACATATTAGTTTCAGAACTAAAAACGGAGACCAGAATATATGGAATCCGTGGATTGAACTGGCTACTAAAGGCGAAAATGATTTTATGGGAAAACAAACCATGTCCGGCTACTTAGGGCTTGGAATAAGTACTCCTCTTGATAAACTGCATGTTCATGGAAATCATGGAGACACCAGAATCCGACTGCATTCTGAAGGAGGCGGAGACGAAGCCCGCCAGGCCGATTTAATGCTTTGGGCCAGTGAACCGGGACTAACTTATACCGGAGTGGGAATAGGAAATAATATTCATAACTTTAATAATGCAAACGGCGGGATGAAACTCCTTAATACAGCCAGAGGCGGATCTTATATTAGATTACTCGATTGTGCCATGCAGTTTAATATTGTAGGAGTAAGCGGGGGCGACGCACAGGCGATGGTCATCAATACCTCAGCCAATGTTGGAATTGGCGTTGCCAGTCCTTTATACAAATTGGATGTTAACGGAACAACACATTCCCGCGAAGTAAAGGTTGACTTAAACTTTTCTGCTCCCGATTATGTTTTTGCCAGCGACTATAAACTAAAAAGTCTTCCGGAAGTTGAAAATTATATAAAACAAAACAGCCATTTACCTGAAATTCCGTCTGCCAAAGAATTGGAGCAAAACGGTATCAACGTTTCTGAAATGAATATGGCGCTTTTAAAGAAAGTAGAAGAACTGACTTTGTATGCTATCGAACAGCAGAAAAATACGGAGAAACTCAAATCCTATATTCAGGAACAGAGAGAATTGTTTGATGAACTGGTTTTGTATTCAAAAAAGCAAAACGAGCGTTTGGAAAAACTTGAAAAAGAGGATAAAACATTAAAAAAGTAAATTGAAACGGAATGAAAAATATAGTTAAAGTTAATATCATTTTCTTGTTGTTATGTTTTCAAAAAAGTATTTCACAGGGGATTCTCACTGCGGCAGATAATAGTGTAAATGCTATTAATGCATCTTCTCCGGTTATCCCTAAAACAGAATCAGGTACAGCGATGTGGACGTCTACCAATGCCTATTGGGCAGTGCCACTTATTTACAGAACAATGAGATTTCCTGAGAATGGAACAGGGGCTTTTCCTTTTAATAATTATGGAGAATTGATGATTCAGGGAACTTCTCATGGAAGTATGTACAATAAAGGAATTAGTTTTGTAACCTGGGATGGGACAAGTGCTGCGCCTCAAATTAGAATGAGGGTTTCTCCCGAAGGAAATATAGGTATTGGAACGCTTTCGCCAAATGCGAAATTAACAGTGGGAGGTACCATTTATTCAAAAGAAATAAAAGTAGATCTAAATGTTCCGGCACCCGATTATGTTTTTGCCAGCGACTATAAACTAAAAAGTCTTCCGGAAGTTGAAAATTATATCATAGAGAACAGCCATTTGCCTGAAATTCCGTCTGCCAAAGAATTGGAGAAAAACGGTATCAACGTTTCTGAAATGAATATGGCGCTTTTAAAGAAAGTAGAAGAACTTACTTTGTATGCTATCGAACAGCAGAAAAATACCGATAAACTTATGAAGATTATTGAAGCACAAAACAGGAGATTGGAAACACTGGAAAGTGTAAAATAAATAAAAAAGAATATATATTAGAAAACCGCTTTTGTTACTAGACTGCACCCAAAAGGTAGTGTCTCACTAACTGTGTAAGTAAAAAATAATGGGGTTTTAATACCTC